>CAKMZU010000001.1:0-1578 GCA_929200485.1 uncultured Gammaproteobacteria bacterium
TATCTTGTTATGAATCATTGTCCTATAAAAAAAAATAAACTTTTTAGTAAACGAATTGAATCACAATCTGTCGAAATCCTTAATATTAGATGGTAATGACAGGCATCAAAAATGCGACTTAATTTAGTTCTTATCTTTGCAATAAAACTTTTATTGCTCACTACTCCTTCACACGTACACTGTATAAATTTATTTAATTCGCTTATAGCGGCTATAACAACTTTTACTGCATTATCAGGTGGTGCTTATGCACAACCATCGTCAAGTCAAGCTAGTCTCAAAAGTCAAAATTCCAAAGTGGGATCCCCTCATACATCGTTCTCTGATTGTCTAGCCGAAGTAACCCCTACAACCCATGCTGCTTCCTTCCCTTCAGGCTCTACTTTTTCGCTACCTGCCTGTCTAAATGAACTGAATGAAGAATATAGCTCAACAATTACTGCCTTGGAAGCAACTATAGCTGATTTGAAAAGGGATAATTCAGCTTGTAGAGTAAACTGGGCTTTGGAGGCAAAAGGGCGTTACGCTGTTAATAAATCACTCCAGAAAACGAAGAGATCGAACCAAAGATGTAAAGAAAAACGAGAAAAATGTCTTAATTACATGAAATATCATAAACAAAATAAGCATGGAAAAGGAAGAAAGGGAATCGGATAATTTGTAGCCTATTACGGCAGCTCAAATTTAACCTGACAGACACCTTCTAAAGATTGGTAGCTGGCAGGTTAAGTGCTGTCTCCTGCATGCAATACTTCTACTTGCCAATAAACCAAGACGATAGAGAAATCCATTAGAGGCATACCTGATAAATTTGCGCCTTTAAATATTCCGTTTCTTTTATGGCCGGATGAACTGGGTGATCATGCGGATGGCCAGCTTTGTATACTAATCGAAGATTTCGATCGACATGCCTGGATGCTTCTTGCACTAGCTGCTGCAACCTTTCCTGAGACAAATGCATTGAACAGGAAGCAGCCACTAAATAGCCACCGGGCTTTACAAGCCGTAAGCCTAATTGATTTATCTTTTTATAGGCTTTTTCACCGGGTCTTTGATCCTTTTTCTTTTTGATGAAAGCCGGTGGATCAATGATGACAATATCAAACTTTTGGGACTCATCCAAAAGAGCTTCCATAGCAAGAAACGCATCGCCCTGAAGGGTTTCTACCTGACTCTCAAAACCATTTAACTGGGCGCTTTCATGTAAATGATCCAACGCTTTTTCTGACGCATCAATGGCGGTTAATGCATTTGCACCGGCTTTCATGCAGGCCAAGCCCCAGCCGCCCATATAACTAAAAACATCCAAAACTGATTTGTTTTTAGCAAGTTCCGCTATTTTTGCTCGATTTTCTCTATGATCATAAAACCAACCGGTTTTTTGACCCGTCGTACTCGGAATAGCAAATTCGCAATTATTTTCAAACACTGACAGTTTATTGGCTACATCGCCAAACACTTCTGTCTCATCGGATACTGATAAGCCTTCTCGCTTAAGGGACCCCATATCCTGCCGAAAAACAACCCCTCGGACTCCTTCAAGAGTTAAAAGAACATCACGAATCTCTTGTTGAAGAA
>CAKMZU010000001.1:1588-10739 GCA_929200485.1 uncultured Gammaproteobacteria bacterium
GATTAGTGATCTGCACGACAACCACAGAATCATAGCGATCGATAACTAAACCGGGTAAGAAATCCCCTTCTGCATAGAACAGGCGATAATAAGGTTTTTCGTATTTATCTTCACGAAGCTGATAGGCACTTTGAATTCTTTGTTTAATCAGTGACCGACTCAATGGCTGTTTTTTACTGACAAATCTTGCACAAATCAGCTGAGCCGGATTAACTAATGCGTAGCCGATCAACTTGCCCCGGCTATTGGCGACAGTGACTTGTTGACCGAGAGTAAAGTTAGCTAAGGGCGATCTCTCAGTATCCACTTCGTTGCTAAAAAGCCACAAGTGACCAGATCTTAAGCGTTTATCTGCCCGTTCCTGAATATAAAGCGTTGGATAATCTGACGTCAAAGCAAATCCTAAATCGAATGGAACAAGTTAAATGAAGCCTTAGAGCCTGTCTAAAAGGGTTAAGAACCTTTAACACGCTCAAGAGGAATGGGAGGAGTCTATAAGTTATTTGTGAAAAGCTTCGGCAACGGATTTTGTTGATCTATCGCCTCATAACTACCATTAGTAGCGCTGTCACATCAAACTTATAAACTGTATGGCTGCCGCTAATTTTATGAATCGACTTCTTCGGACTCTACAAATTCTAAATATTCATCTGCACTCATTAGTGCATCTAATTCACTTGTGTCCTTAATCTTAAGTTTAAAAAACCAACCGTCACCGTAAGGATCTGTATTAATAATTTCTGGCATATCTTCGAGGTCTTCGTTAATCGCATTCACTTCGCCACTAATGGGGAAATAAATGTCAGAAGCTGCTTTAACAGACTCAACAACTCCGGCTTCATCGGCAGCGGCTAAGTCAGATCCTACCTCTGGTAGTTCGACATAAACAACATCTCCAAGGGCATTTTGGGCATAATCAGTAATACCCACAACTGCTTCATCGCCTTCTACACGAATCCACTCATGGCTTGTTGCATATTTTAGCTCTGCTGGCAATTCATTCATCGATTTTTTCTCCGCCGAAGGAATTTTACTATGGCATGAATTAAGCCATGAAATTCTAAGGGTTAACAATCAAATTACAAGTTTTATTAACCATGTTATTCTAATTTTTACGAAGCTTTTAATGAAGCAACGCCTGTTAACCACAAAAAATTAAAATAGCAGGCTCTGTTAAAAAATCAGTCGATTAACCTTTGGAAGGCAAAATAAGCGGGCTCTTCCGGCAAAACTCCCATCGTCTACGTAAATGTAAATACCCTTTCAGCGTTGGGTCTATTGGTACCCGGCTTTCCTTATGATTTTCATTGCACTGGGTTGCTTTTCAATGATCGTTTGTAATTGGGTTTGATCAACTTGGTAGTTTGGCCAATTTACTTCCTTCACCCTCAGGGTCGATAGTATCGGTAATTCACCATTGCGATGCGTTAACACTGTCTGAGCCTCCAAGGTTGTTAGCCATTCGACAAATGCCTGTGCTTGAATCGGATAGTTAGCATTTTTTAACACTGCTGCACCTGAGATATTCACATGTGCGCCTGAAGTTTCCTGATTTGGCCAGACAAAAGGCAATATTACGCCAGCTCGATGATGCGTGACGACGACGGAAGAATCCAACAATGCAACCGAACAACGCCCCTGCTTTACTGCATCGACCAGCTTCTCCGGCTGAGCAAAAGGCGGCATCGCAAGATTATTTATCCACCCCTTTACTATCTGCAACGACTTCTTTTTGCCTTGATGAAAAAGCTGACCTGCAACCAACACTTGGCTGTCCCCATTTTCTGAGCTTATCAGGCAGAGTTTTCCCTGAAACTGACTTGCACTCAAGCTTTCATAAGTCACTACCGATTTTGCATCCACGCCTTTGCTAAAAACGACCAACATTGCTCTTTGTGACAATCCAAACCATGCATTATCCGAACTCCGGAGATGTTCTGGTACATTCCGGCTTAGGATTTGAGATTGAAGCGGTTTTAACAACTCCATTAGCCACGCCTCCCAAAGAAAGCCTGCATCATTACTTAAAAACACGTCCGCAGGTGTCGCAGCACTTTCCTCTCTAAGCTTCACTAACAATATGCCATCGGCACCATTGATGACCTGAAGCTGCTTCCCTGTTTTTTTCTCATACAAAGCCACCAGGGGATTTAATACGGAAGGGTCCCAAGCGCTATAAATTACCAAATCGGGTTTTGGTGATTTATCCTGCTGAGCACAGGAAAGCAAAAAAGAAATCAAAAGGGTTAAGAGAAGGTGATTTTTCATCGTTATTGCCAACAGCAAAGTAGTCTCTGCATCAATCAAGGCCAGGGCATCTACCTCTAAGACTGTTTTTTAACGAATTAAATCCATATAAATTAGCGTTTTAACTATTCTAGACGGTTTTATCTGCCAGAAGCTAACTTGATTACTTTTTTCTTAAGTGGAGAAATCGCATTAAAACCAACCATTCCAAGATGCCTAACCAGCCCCATTGACAAAGCCTGCATTTCAAATAATCGCTTAAACCCTTCCACCGCAGCCATCATCGACAAGTTATCTAATTTGCGTCTACGCTGATATCGCGACAAAACCTTTGGGTCATCCAAAGACTCACGAGCTTGCTTTGCGTTGATCAATTCTTCCGTCAATATCTTGACATCCTGCAGACCTAAATTCATTCCCTGCCCAGCTAAAGGGTGAATGGTATGCGCCGCATCAGCGACCAAAACAACCCCTGATTGAAAATAATCCTTGGCATGGCGCTGCCTTAAAGGAAAGCTAAATCGCTTTGTTAACCCCGTTAACTCCCCAAGCCAATTCTCACTGACCGACATCAATTCAGATAAAAATGCCTCATCTGACAGTTTAAGAAGTTCGCTCGCTTTTTTCTCTTCAATAGACCAGACAATCGAAACCGCATGCTGACCACCTATCGTTGGTAAAGGCAAAAAAGCCAAAGGCCCATCAGGCATAAAGGTTTGCCAAGCGGTTTGCTGGTGAGGTTTTTCGCATGCGACAGAACAGACAATGGCTCGATGACCATAATCCCACTCTCTTGTCGAAAAATTGGCTCGATTTCGAACGAAGGACTCCGCTCCATCTGCACCGACAATCAAATTCGCCGTGATATCTGTTTCATCGGCCAAGCTGATAATTGACGGTTTTCCAATCGTATCGGATAATCGTAAATTTTCGATGGCCGCGCCATCAAAGCATAAAACATTCGATGTTTGCAGCAACTGATAAATCGCGTAAAGCAATACTCTATGTTCAATGATGGCGCCCATGGATGCTTCACCCACATCAGACGCTTTCATTTCAAGTTGACCGAGACTCGCCGCATCACTAACAAACAACTGATTAAACGACTGAAATCGTTCCAGGGAATCCAATTCGACACCGATAGACGCAAACCAATCCCAACTTGCCAGATTTAACGCAAACACCCTTGCATCAAAACTCTCAATGCTTTCTGACAAATCAGGCATTTTTGGCTGCAGGCTTCCTCGATCAATGATGGCAACCGAAAATCCCCCTTCTTTTAGCGCAATAGCAAGGCTTGCCCCCGCGACACCACCTCCGACAATAGCAATATCAACATCTAGATTCTGGCTCATGGCATTATTTTCCTTTAGATGAGGCTCTTCATTTGTCAGGGGTTTCTACAACCTGCAGCAAAGTCAATGAGTTGACCTTTGACTTCCGGCATTAAGGTTAAGGATAAAAATCCAAGTGGGCTAATCAAATGCGTTGGGATATTTTGTCTGGAAAACCAAGCAGGCAGTTTATCACTAAACCAGCGGGTCATGTCCTGATCTATTTTTTGTTGCTGCTCATAAGCACTAAGCACGCCAAGATCCCCCAGGGCATAATCATTTTCTCTGGCCCATTCAATCGCCTTACACAACGCAAAGCAATCTCTTAAAGCCAAATTAAACCCCTGACCTGCCACTGGATGAAGTGTGTGAGCAGCATTGCCCAAGACCACCAGATGTTTTCTTATTTGTTCTTTTGCTGTCGATAAGACCAATGGATAAGACTGCCGTTTACCCACTTTCATAAGCCTGCCAAGACGCCCGCCAAATTGCGATTGAAGACAACCCAGAAACTCTTCATCATCAAGCGACAACACCTCTTCAGCCTTGGCTGCTGGTAATGTCCAGATCAAGGCTGATCGATGCTGAGCTTGCAATTCCTGGCTTTTGATTGTCGACAAGGGCAGTAAAGCTAACGGTCCATCTTGGGTAAATCGTTCATAAGCCACACCAAGATGTGCGTTTTCAATCGCCACATTGGCAACGATAGCACTGTGATGATAATTCTCGGTCTGCATACCAATACCCAATTGCTGGCATAAATTAGAACCTGCCCCATCGGCAATAACGGCAAGTTTTGCCTTCACAACATCAATCTGATCTTCTGCCCCTAAAAGCTCCGCTTTTACATGATCCAATTGAGGGGTAAGTTTTGTTACCTGTTTCGGGCATGCGAGAATCACATTATTTTTTTGACGAACTAATTCAAGCAACGACCTGCCAAGCCAGGCGTTTTCAACAACACAACCTAAAGCTTCCCAACCTTTTTCTTTTGCAGTCATCAACGTTGAGCCTAAATGCTCACGCTGGGAAACATGTACCGATTGAATAGGCTCAGCAATCGGGGCAATACTCTCCCAGACACCTGTGGCTTTTAATATTTGCATGCTATTAAACGACAGTGCCGTCGAGCGGCCATCAAAGCTTGGCTGAGGTAAGGGTGTGCTCTCGGTTGGCATGGGAAAACGATCGACAACACAAATACGAAGCGATGATGGCAATAAGGCCGCCAAACTTAGGCCCACCATGCCACCACCGGCGATTAAGAGATCAAACATAAATGAAGGCGCTTGCTGGTCATTGCTTTTGTTTTTCTTTTACGGATTGTTTACGCTGCTAGTTTACGCTTATTTCATCAGTCAGACAAAATACTCATCCATTCACTCCGACTAACTTCCTGGCTATAAAGATTTGTTGAGGCATCGTTATTCGGCCATCAACGCTTCGATCGCATCGAGTGTTTTTGGTGCGGCTTCCGTCAATACCTCGAAGCCAGATTCTGTAACGACAACATCATCTTCTATTCGGATACCAATCCCTCGCCATTTTTCATCAACATGGGTATCTTGTGCTGAAATATAAATGCCTGGCTCAACGGTTAATGCCATACCCGCTTTTAATGAGCGCCATTGGCCCTGTATTTTATATTGCCCGACATCATGAACATCCAGTCCCAACCAATGGCCGCACCGATGCATATAATATTTAGAATAAGCGCCACTTTGAATAAGATCATCGACTTTACCCTTGAGAATGCCTAATTTAACCAAGCCCTCAGTAATCACTTTAACACTGGCTTCATGTGCCGCATTCCATGATGCCCCGGGCTTTATCGTCTCGATAGCCGCCAGCTGAGCATCCAAGACAATTTGATACAAGGCGCTTTGTGCATCACTAAACTTACCGGAGACTGGAAACGTCCTTGTAATATCAGATGCGTAGTATCCAAATTCACATCCAGCATCAATCAAGACTAAATCATCCTCTCCGAGTAACTGATTATTTTCTACATAATGCAAAATACAGGCATTGTTGCCACTACCAACAATGCTCGAATAAGCAGCAGCTCTTGCACCATGAGAAATAAACTCGTGCAGTATTTCCGCTTCTAACTGATATTCATGCATTCGATGTTTTGCCGATTTCATGGCACGGATATGCGCGTTAACCGATATGTCCGCTGCTTTTTGCATTAAAGCAATCTCAGAGCTCGATTTAATCAGCCTTGCTTCATGAATGAATGGCAGTATATTTTCTAATTGTGTGGGCGGCTGCTTTCCAGCCCGCTGCTGTGCTTTTAGCGTTCGGACAACATCAAGAATTTTTTTATCAAAGACCTCATCTTCTCCTAAAGGGTATAAGAGCGTCTGCTTGCCATCGACGAGTGTCGGCAATACATCGAAGACTTCATCAATTGAATAAGATTCATCGACACCGTAGTCAGTCTTGGCACCCTCAAGCCCCACCCTGAGTCCATCCCAGATTTCTTTTTGCGGATCTTTAGGGCGACAGAACAAGGTATAATTGACGACACCTTTTTGTTTTGACAGCGCCATTAAAGCGCCTGGTTCTTCAAAGCCTGTTAAATAATAAAAATCGCTATTTTGCCGAAAAGGGAAGTGGGCATCATTGTTACGCACTTTTTCAGTGGCCGACGGCAAGATAATAACAATGTCATCGTCCAACGCATTAAGCAAATCCTGCCGTCTTTGTGCAAATTCCTCAACCATTGCTAACTCACCCCTTGATGCCTTGACTTATCAATGCAGTTTATCAGATCCTTTCCCTTCAAACAGAGATTTTGCTTGAAGGGCGCCTGTCTCTTTTTTCTGTGTGGGTACTTGGCCGGTGACGCACTCGTAAAATACCGTCATTGCCCCCATGCGCAAAAACTCTACCAGATTAGCGTAATCGTATTCACTGTCATCACCAAGCTCATCATCACTCGTATCCACCTGAGCAATGGCTGCCATATCATTTAATGTTTCTGAGACAATGGACTTGTCCTTTGATGCCGCATTATTCGAAACAAAGGCAAATCCCGATAAGAATCCCTGACACCAGGCCGCTAAGGCTTCCAATCTTTGCTCTATTGGTTGATCTTCATCTGGTAACACCAGGGAAAACTCAAAATCTTTGCCCCCGAAGGATTGATTAATCGATTGATAAAGCGCCGTTAATTGATCTTGTCGACTGAATTGTTCAATTTCTAAAAAAAGCCCCAGATCCTTAATAACTGTTTCAATGGATTTTCCTCCTCCTGCAGCAAAGCCTGATAACATACCATGACATTCTGAAGGTGAATGATGTGAGCCTTCATGTAAAAGAAAATCAGCGATTTTGTCAAAATCCCAATCGTCATCTGCTTGCGACATTTTATGGTTCCAATAACAAAATGCGCATGCTAGTGACTGTTTTTATCAAAATCAATCATTCAATAATTAATTCATTATTTCGAAGGCCCAATAAAAACTGTATTAATTGTCAAATATTAAATAAAAGCCATTTGATTTAAGGGAATCTCTATTAATTGATTTTGAGTGTCTACATAAAAAAATTCTATCCAAGGCTTTATGCAGCATTGACCCTCCCTTTGAACACCACTATATTAAACAGGTGTGTAAACGGTAGCTGCGCTTATGGATGACAAAACCATCGAGACGTTTGAAGGTCAAATAGAAGCGTTAATTCAACGTTGTGAAGAACTAATGACTGAAAACCGACTGCTTAAAGAAAACGAGCAAAAGCATGAGAATGAGAAGAAAGTTCTCATTCAGCGCAATGAGTCCGCAGCCACTAAAATCTGCGCGATGATTGCCCGCCTAAAAACCCTGGAGAATAATGCGTGACTGCAAATACCGCCCACACTGTTCAAATATATCTCCTTGGTAAAGAGTATCAGATCTCTTGCACTGAAGAGCAAATACCTGAATTAAAGCTGGCCGCACGACAACTCGATCAAAAAATGCGCAACATCCGAGACACTGGCAAAGTCATCGGTCTTGAGCGCATCGCTATCATGACGGCATTGAACCTTTCCCATGAGCTGGTTGCAGGCCAATCCGATGATGACAAAAAGCTCATCGAACAGGAAGAACGTTTAAACCTGTTAAACAAAAAGCTTCATTCCGCCCTTAATCATTTCAAGCCTTCTCGAATATAAACCTACATATAACCCAAACTCATATAAACAGACTCTGTTAACACCCAAAAAATTAATAAAGGCATGGAGCTTTTCGATTTTTTTCGTTATTCTGTGCTTGGGTTTCTAGATTGCTCGCCATTAGGGCACATCCTCGAGCCGATAAGCAAAACCATAGGAGGTTTTGTCATTGAATGTTGTGCATGTCCGCTAGACGGAAAGCCTAATTTCAATACTTAACCCCCGCCTTGAACCATCGGGTTCAGGGTAACCCCTGAAGCGACAATCTGGAGCCCACCATACAACATTGTCGCCCAAGCCTTATCGCACCACTTATAATATATAATAACCCTGCCCTAACTACTTCTTATTAATAATGACAGTCATTAGCTCTGAGAAAAAAAAGCTTCGTAATAAATACCGCACACTTCGTCAGAAGCTTTCAGTAAACACCCAAAAGCGTCATGCAAAAAAGCTTGCGTCAAATTTGAATAAATTAAAAGCATTCAACCAGGCAATGCACATAGGCATGTATCAGGCAAGTGATGGCGAAATTGCCTGTGATCATATTACCAGACAGTCAACAAAACAATTTTACTTACCCAAAGTACTCTTTCATCCTAAACGCTCGCTATTGTTTACTCTTTGGCAAGGGCAAAAACCCATGACTAAAAATCGATACGGCATTCCGGAAATGAGCAGACCAAAAATAAGACCTATTAGACAACTTGATTGTATATTGATGCCATTAGTTGCCTTTGACAACCAAGGTAACCGGCTTGGCATGGGGGGAGGTTTTTATGACAGGAGCCTAGCATTCAAAGCCAATAGACACAGTAGAAAAAAGCCCTTACTGATAGGCCTTGCTCATGAATGTCAAAAAGCATCTCTCTTAACAACTGATCCTTGGGATATAAAACTCGACTGGCTAGTCACTGAAAAGAAAATTTATCGCTTTAACTATCGCTCGTAAAATCACTCTCCATTGATCTTTAGCCTAACTTAACTGCCCTCCTACTTTACCCATTTACAATAGACGCTTTGAAAAGAGTGATTTCCTTTTATAGTGTGTTTTCGCTTCAGAAAAAATTGCAATTATTGCATGAACATTCAATAAATCGCTATCCGCTTGATCGATAGAATCGGCTTTCTTGCCCTGCTCAATTTTTTTGATACTGACGCTTTTTTTCTTCGATGATTCACCAGCTTGTTTACAAGGCTGAATGTCGGCCTCTTCTTTATTCTCTGTAATGTCTGATTTTTGTCCTTCTTCGCTTACTAAGCTCTCTCCTTCTTCACCCGCTAAGCCTCCCCCATCTTCGATGTTTACGCGTTGAATTTCATCACTAGGCGAGCTCGCCACTTCGTTAAAGTCTTTGTTGTTTAGCTTGGCAACTCTCTTTTTATCTTTATATTCAGGCAGCTGATT
>CAKMZU010000001.1:10749-16499 GCA_929200485.1 uncultured Gammaproteobacteria bacterium
CATTTGGACAAAGCTTCAATAATTGCTTTGAATTCGTCAGCTGTTTGAATGCTTGTTTTTTGAGATTTATTTTCTAAAACGTTCCAAATATCCTTTCGAAAGTTACAAACTTGCTTATATTTACCGCCTGCAGAAATAAATCAAAGCTCAGAAAGTTTGAGCGTGCTAACAAAACGATCTACTATCTGCCCATGTGAATCATGTGATGTTCGCCCTCCTGAATTTGAAAAAAGAGAGCAAAGTGAAAGAAATAAAGAGAGTATAATTTTCATCAAACAACACAAGTATTTAGTTTCGTTCAAATATACTCGTTTTGTCTCTCAAAAAAATTCAAAGTTCAAACACTAATCAATAAACTGAATAAAATGCAATACAATGAAAAAATATCACCTTATTAAAATGACATTGTAATCACAAAAAATCACTATAAGCAGGATTTTCTGTTTCATCCTTGAATGGATAACCCAACTCGTTAAAGACTTCATCCAATGCTTTAGCATCCGACCGAGTCGCTGCGAGACCAACCAGCACTCTTCCCCATGCTGAACGCTACTACCTCCTTATAATGGAACTTTCGTAGTAACTTCAGCTCCCATTAACTCCAACTCCCATTAACCTCAAGACAGATAATTTTTCAGCTCATGCGTCCTATCCATTTTTTATCTATTTCGTTAACGTTATTTTCTATTTTCTCACACTCACAACCAGGTCGCATCTTAAACTTAGATCAGCCAAGTATTTGGCGCACATGGCTTTTTGCCAAGAACGAATTTCCTGCGATGCTTATTGCCAATATGCTTGAAGACAATAGAAACAACCCTGATAACCTTAAGTATTTAGTTACATCTCAGCCTGATGATGTCCCTCAAGTGGAATACAATAAATTCATTGAAATCAGCAATGAAGCTGGGTTTATCACTTTTGATGTATTTGGCGAGAAAATTAAAAAAGCGTTTCCTTTTTTTGACTCCGATATGGTAAATATATACATGAAAGAAAACTACAAGCAATATCCAAAAGAAATCGCTGATATTGTAAAATCCAATCTGAATGCATACTCATTAAATAACTTCTACTTTGATGCGGATACGAGATGTACAAAACCGGTAAACCAACTCTTAGAAGAAAAAAAAATCCTTGCGGAAAGCAGTAGAAAAAAATTTATTCCCGCCCTTTTTCATTTTCAACGAAACGGATATCCATTCATGAACAGGCTCGAAAAAAAAGGCGCCATGTCTTGTATAAAGTTTAGCCATAG
The DNA here is from genome assembly GCA_929200485.1 of uncultured Gammaproteobacteria bacterium. Classification (GTDB taxonomy): domain Bacteria; phylum Pseudomonadota; class Gammaproteobacteria; order Pseudomonadales; family DT-91; genus CAKMZU01. Next base: position 12,008 of record CAKMZU010000001.1, read on the forward strand.
ACTTTATAACGATGCTTTTTACAATGGATCAAGAAGCATTAAAAAGAATTCTATCTGGGATAACAGGTATCCACATGACTCATATTTTTACATGGTCGGATGCCTATTTGATGAACTCAAGAGCAACCCTGAAAAAGATGTCAATGCATTTTGTGATACTGACTTAATCTCCTGCGGGATTCGCCAAGAGACCTATTCTGAAAAAGAGTCAAAATATTACAAACGTCAACTAAACCCAGAAGATTGGACGACTTACTGCAATGATAAAAAACAAATCCCATGGACTGAAGATGAATATGGCATGTGCCATTTTCATCAGCCAGAACAATTGCTCGGCTTATAAGAAGTCACTATAAGCAGGATTTTCTGTTTCATCTTTAAATGGATAGCCAAGTTCTATAAAAACTTCATCTAAAGTCTTAGCATCCGACCGAGTCGCTGCGAGACCAACCAGCACTCTTCCCCATGCTGAGCCATGGTTACGATAATGGAACATTGAAATCGACCAGCGATTGCCAAGGCTGGTTAAAAAATTCATTAACGCTCCAGGCCTTTCAGGAAACTCGAACGAATAAACGCGCTCACTTATCCCTTGCTGACTCCGACCGCCGACCATATAACGAACATGATCCTTTGCCATATCATTATCAGAAAGATCTTTTACGCCATACCCCATACCTTGCAATTTCTCAACCAGTTGACTTTTGTCTGCTGATGATTTGATTTCCACACCAACAAAAATATGAGCAGCAGATTCATCATTAAAACGATAATTAAATTCAGAAATATTTCGTTTACCGATAGCTTGACAGAATTTTTTGAAGCTGCCGATTTGCTCAGGGATCTGCACACTAAAAACCGCCTCACGTTTTTCGCCTGAATGGCTTCGCTCACAGATATAACGCAAGCGATCAAAATTGGTATTCGCACCACTTTCAATCACAACCAGATTTTTTCCTGAAATATTGTTCGCTTTGCAGTAGTTTTTTAGCCCTGCCAACGACAATGCCCCCGCAGGTTCTGCAATGGATCGCGTATCTTCGAAAATATCCTTAATCGCATCGCAAATATCATCAGTTGATGCAGTAACGATGTCATCAACGGTATCTTTTAAAATATCATAAGTATTCTTGCCAATCTGCGCGACGGCGACACCATCAGCAAATAAACCGACTTCTTTTAACCTCGTCCGTTTTTTATCCTTTAATGCTACCTTTAAACAGGCTGCATCTTCTGGCTCTACAGCAATGATTTTAATTTCGGGTCTGACATACTTCACATAGGCTGAAACACCTGCAGCCAAACCACCACCACCTACAGGCAGAAAAATCATATCGATGGGGTCTGTCAACTGTTTGAGAATTTCGATACCCATACTGCCTTGGCCTGCTATAACATCCCAATCGTCATAAGGCGGGATAAATACGCTGCCCTCCGCCTCAACTAAGTCAATCGCATGTGCCAACGCCTCATCAAATGCATCACCATGAAGTACAACTTTGCCACCAAAAGATTTAACACCATTAATCTTCGTCGAAGGGGTCGTTTTAGGCATGACAATGGTGGCCTTACACCCTAACTGCCTTGCTGAAAAAGCAACGCCTTGGGCATGATTACCGGCAGATGCTGCTACCACCCCTTTCTCAAGCTGTTCTTTGGAAAGCTGGCGCATTTTGTTGAACGCACCTCGTATCTTAAAGGAATAAACGGGTTGCAGGTCTTCTCGTTTAATCCAGATTTGATTATCCCATTTCTGCGACAAAAACTTTGCCGACTGAATCGGCGTTTCTATCGCCGCCTGATAAACATTGGCAGAGAGGATAGCTTTGATTAAGGATGCTTGCGTCATGGGAAATTTTAAACCGGCAAAAAGTTAAACTCTAAAAGACTGAATCGGCCAGCCGTTCGCATTCGCATGTGCTCTAAGCACATCATCAGGATCAATGGCAACTGGGTTATCAACCAAACCGAGTAAAGGGATGTCATTTCTGGAGTCACTATAAAAAGAACTGCCCTTTAAATTTTTATCCGGGTTTTCTTTTAGCCAATTATTCAAATTTTCAATTTTACCTTCACGGAAACACGGCGTGCCTAATGGCCTTCCAGTATACGCACCATCAATCATTTCAATGTTCGTGGCAAGCAATTGATCAACATCAAAAAATTGGGCTATTCGTTCAGTGACAAAACGATGGGTGGCCGTCACTATCAGGATAAAATCACCCTGCTCTTTATGCGAACGAATGGTCTCAATGCCTTTTTCAAGCACTAATGGCATGATAACTGATTGAAAAAACTCCTCTCTGGCCTCATACAATTTCTCTAGAGGGTGCTCACTTAGCATTTTTAAACAAAAGCTCAAATATTCGAAAATATCCAACTCGCCGCGTAAGTATGCTTGATGGAACTCGTGATTTTTCTGTTCGTAGTCAGGGTCAGCGACCAATCCGTTTTTTACAGCAAACTCTCCCCAAAGAGAATCACTATCCCCTGCAATCAAGGTGTCATCCAAATCAAAAATAGCCAAGGCCATAACGAAACCTCTACAAAAATGAGGCATGATACCAACTTACCCATGCTGCCACCAACAAAATTGTTACCCGGCCTGACAAAATTCTTACTCCCCTCTATATCTTTGAGCATTCCCTTTCTCAGCTTCTGTGCCTCACACTCTCCCATCTACTCGACGGCCAACCAATAATTATGCCACTCTTAAATACAGCGTTATTTAAAAAACAAAAATGCACAAATAAAACCTGCTTATTACTGCTTATTATTTATTGAACTTTTAAGCAATGTCACATACTAACTTAGCCAATGACTTATTAAAGCTTTCAAAAAAACATTTTGAACTCCTGACCCTAATACCATGACAATCTCTTTATTACGCAAAGTTTTTTTAGCCTTTCATTATTTAATAAATAAAGCTAATCGTCTTACGCTTGTTATATTTATACTTTTTTATGCTTCATGCCTATGCGCTGGCAATTCATCATACTTCGATCAATGGGAAAAAAATCAATTACCTGATAATTATCCAGCGAGCTGCGATGAAATATTTATTCCTAATTCACGAATTAAAAATTCAGAGGACCTAAAAATAAGAAAAGAGTTTGGAGCGTATTTCTATCCATCCAAAAAATGGATGGATAAAGCGGCAGAAAAATTAAAACAAAATGGATGGCGGCATAAAAAAAGAATACGTGGCCATGAAATAATGGCGGGGTCTGGTTGGTTATCGTATTTTTTATCAGTACATTATGGATTTACAATGACTGCGACTGATTTCTTTACTAGGAATTATATATATTATAAATCATGCTCTCACCGCCCAGACTTTGAAGTGCACTATAAAGATGCACGCCAAGCTATAAAAGATGACTCGGAAGCTGAGTTTTTAGTGCTGAGTTGGCCGTATTCACCAGATAAATTTGGCGATGATGCTCTGGACGCGCTTAAAGAATGGAACAAAAGAGGTCCCGTCCTTTATATTGGACAGCAAACAGCCGGTGGGGATACTGGCTCTTGTGAACTTGATTATTTTTTCTACAAGAATTACAAAGCTGTGCACTTAGATTCAGATTACATACCAGCTAAACTAAAAGGTATGGAAGGCCTACTAAATGAAGATAGCGATCTCCGATACACTTGGGATTACCCAACGGTATATATCCCAAGCGATGAAATCCATACCAATTCTGATATCATGGGACATGCGAGACCCCGACGAATAGTGAAAGAAGAATTTTAATTCATCACCCGCGCAATAAATGATCGCTTCGCTTATTGCGCCATATCATTACATCAGCAGATTTATTGAATCATTTATCGAACAATCAGCCAGTGACAATTATCAAGCGGCAGCTCTGATTGTCATTACCGCTTTATGAATGAACATATTATCAACTTGAGATTCTAAAAAGCTGAACATTTGTTTAGGTTTTTTACATGCAGCAACGAGTTACTTTATTCACCCTGTTACTTTTTTCTTCGATCACACTCAATGCGTTTGACCCTGACACCGTTACTCAACAGCATTTTTCTCACGATTACTTGTCACAATATTACCTTGATGACACAGGTCAACCTGAAATCCATTATCTAGACTCAAAAAAATACCCCGGGGTAACCCAGTATGATTTTTTGTTGTATTCGGTTGAATGGCCAGATACGCACTCTCAGTGGCAACACAGACTATCGATCTTCATCCCTGATAAAAGCCTGCATAAAGAAGCCCTGCTGTTTATTAATGGTGGCATTAACCAACCCATCAAGGAGGATGAAAAAGACCCTTATGAAAGCCCGATAGTGCCTTATTTTAATGCCTACTATGCTCGCAAACTTCATGCGCCTATCATTACTTTCTTTGATGTCCCTAACCAATACATTCGATTAAACGACAATATTGACCGTAAAGAGGATGACCTCATCGCGAATGCCTGGCGGCAATTTATCACAGAGCCCAATCAATGGTTATGGCCGCCACACCTAC
>CAKMZU010000001.1:16509-33681 GCA_929200485.1 uncultured Gammaproteobacteria bacterium
ACACCTACCCATGGCCAAAGCCACCAGCATAGCCATGGATGCCATTGAAAAAGCCGCCAAACCCCTCAAATTTAAAGCACCAAAAGGTTACATTCTATCAGGCATTTCAAAGCGTGGCTGGGCTAGCTGGCTGACTATGCTTGCAGATGATCGCGTTGTGGGTATTATCCCTGCGGTGAATGAAATTCTTGACGTACAAAACACCATCCCATTTATCAAAAAAAGCATCACCTACTGGCCACCGGCTTTTCATGATTATCTTCGCGCAGGTATTCATCATTTTCTGGATCATGAAAAGTTCATTCAGTTATTGAACATTTGTGACCCCTACCGATATAAAGACAGCCCCCAATACCAAAAACGATTTAACTTACCAAAATATATCATTCGCACATCCGGCGACGATTTTTTTACCCCCGACTGCCAGAACAACGTAGACATCCTCGAACAAAATACGCATATACGCGTCCTTCCAAACCAGGGTCATCGACTCAATGGCAAAACCTATGCGATTGCAGCAATGGAATATTTTGCGTTTTTTCTTAAACGCAAACCAATCCCTGAACTAACCGAACACTTGAACAACGATCAACTAAGCCACGTATCCATCAATCAAAACGCTAAAAAAGTCATTCTTTGGCAAGCACACAATCCTAACGCGCGCGACTTTCGCTACTCAAACAATATACGCTACGAAGCCATCAACTTATCGCAAAACTACGCAGACATCGGCCCCTGCTTAATCACCCTGCCAAACCTTCCTGAAAAAAAGGGCTTTTATGCTCGGTTTCTTGAGGTTCGCTTTGATAATCTGACCTTAACAAGCAAAGTTCACATTTCACCTGACACCTTTATTTCACCCATCCATTCTTCCCCATCACCAAGGCTGCGACCTAAATAAGAAAATACATGATTGTATTGCGTTCTATTGATGAATTTATATTAAAAAGCCGGTAGAATGCGCAGCCTTCATCGACCTGCCAATCTCTTAAAAAACCCAAGGAGCCGCCCATGTTCCACAAAGACATGTCCATTGAGTCATTTGACAAAGAAATTTTTGATGCCATCGAAGCGGAAAAAAAGCGCCAGGAAGAGCACATTGAGCTTATTGCGTCAGAAAACTATACCAGCCCACGAGTGATGGAAGCCCAAGGTTCGGTATTAACCAACAAGTATGCAGAAGGCTACCCAAACAAACGCTACTATGGCGGTTGTGAATATGTTGATATTGCTGAGCAACTGGCCATTGATCGTGCCTGCGCGTTATTTGGCGCTGACTACGCGAACGTTCAACCCCACTCAGGCTCACAGGCAAACTCTGCCGTTTTCATGGCATTGGTTCAACCTGGCGACACTGTTCTTGGTATGAGCCTTGCTGACGGAGGGCACTTAACCCACGGCGCCAAACCCAATTTTTCTGGCAAAATGTATAACGCCATTCAATACGGCCTAAACAACGACACCGGTGAAATTGATTACGAACAAGTTGAAGCTTTGGCGCTTGAACACAAACCCAAAATGATTATTGCAGGTTTTTCTGCTTATTCACGTGTGGTTGACTGGCAACGTTTCCGTGACATCGCCGATAAGGTTGGCGCCTGGCTAATGGTTGACATGGCTCACATTGCAGGCCTTGTTGCAGCTGGCCTTTATCCAAACCCAGTCCCCATTGCTGACGTGGTCACGACGACCACTCACAAAACCCTTCGTGGACCTCGTGGTGGATTAATTTTAGCCAAAGCCAACCCTGAGATTGAAAAGAAATTTAATTCAGCGGTATTCCCAGGTGGCCAAGGCGGCCCATTGATGCACGCCATCGCAGGCAAGGCTGTCTGCTTTAAAGAGGCGATGTCCGATGAGTTCAAAACCTATCAAGCACAAGTCATTAAAAATGCACAAGCCATGGCAGAGGTGATGATTGAGCGAGGATACGATGTGGTTTCTGGCGGAACTGATGATCACCTGTTTTTGTTAAGCTTGATTCGTCAAGGTATCACAGGCAAAGACGCTGACGCAGCTCTGGGCCGAGCGTATATCACCGTCAATAAAAATGCGGTACCCAACGACCCCCAATCACCTTTTGTTACTAGCGGATTACGCATTGGCACACCCGCTGTCACCACTCGTGGATTCAAAGAAGAAGAGTGTAAAGAGTTGGCAAGCTGGATTTGCGACATTCTTGATGATATAAACAATGAAGCACTGATCGAAAGCATTAAAGCTAAAGTCATTGCCTTATGTCAGCGATACCCCGTTTATAAACAAGGATAGCCTAAAGGGTAATCCTTAGAGGATAAAAAAAGCATGCACTGCCCTTTTTGCCAAGCGTTAGATACTAAAGTTATTGATTCACGATTGGTTGCCGAGGGCAGTCAAGTCAGACGTAGACGCGAGTGTGCTGGATGCACTGAGCGTTTTACCACTTATGAAATCGCTGAGCTTGTCATGCCAAAAATCATCAAGCACAGCGGTGTTCGCGAACCGTTTGATGAAGCAAAACTTCGTGCCGGTATTCTACGGGCACTTGAAAAACGTCCCGTTAGCGTTGAGCAGATTGAAGCTGCCATTGATCAGGTCAAACACCAACTACGAAGCACGGGTGAAAGAGAAGTTCAATCCAACTTGATTGGTGAAGCCGTCATGGATACCCTGAAAAGCCTTGACCAGGTCGCTTATGTTCGCTTTGCATCCGTTTATCGAAGCTTTCAGGATCTGGAAGAATTCCGCGCTGAGATTGATAAATTAAAACCTGCTGGTGAGGAAAACTAATGTTTTCTGCCTTAGATTATCAATTCATGGCCGATGCCATTATTGAAGCAAGAAAAGGCCAATACAATACCTCTCCTAACCCCGCCGTTGGCTGTATCATCACAGATGGAACTAAAAAAGCCTGTGGCTTCCATGAAAAAGCAGGCCTTGGGCATGCAGAAGTCAACGCACTGAAGAACGCAAAAGCCCAAGGGGTAAACCTTGCAGGATCGACGTGCTATGTCACGCTTGAACCTTGCAGTCATTTTGGCAAAACACCGCCTTGTGCAGAGGCTTTATCCCAAAGCGGGGTTAAGCGCGTGGTGTTTGGTATGTTTGACCCCAACCCAAAGGTTTCAGGCAAAGGCGTAGCACACCTTCGTGCTTGCGGCATTCAAGTCGACGGCCCATTGCTTGAAGAGGAAGCAAGACAGCTAAATATCGGTTTTTTTCATCGGATGGCCACAGGTTTACCCTGGTTTTTTGCTAAAACCGCCTCAAGCCTTGATGGGCGAACAGCGATGGCTAGTGGCGAAAGCCAATGGATTACAGGCAAAGAAGCACGCGCAGAAGTACAAAAGCTTCGTGCAAAAAGCTGTGCCATTATCACAGGTATTGGCACTGTTTTAGCCGATGACCCGCAACTTAACGTCAGAGATTCCCGTTTTTCTTTGAATGGGCATGGCATCCGCCAGCCGTTACGAGTTATTGTGGATAGCCAGTGCCGGATACCACTAGACGCAAAGTTACTGAATGACGGAGGCAAAACCCTGATTGCTTATGCTCAAGGCGATTCAAAAAAGCTTTCCGCATTAAAAGAAAAGCAGATTGAAACCGTTCAGTTAGATGATGGTCAGGGGAAAGTTGATCTTTCTGCGTTACTGCGGTTTTTAGGCGAAAAGCAATGCAATACCGTGATGCTCGAAGCCGGCAGCACCTTGCTTGGGTCATGCCTCGAACAAAATCTAATCAATGAAGTAAAAGCGTTTATTGCCCTCACACTGCTGGGATCAAAAGCCAGGCCACTTGCAACCCTGCCCCTTACTCAAATGAATCAGCAGATTCGATTTAAAAAAACAGACCTGCAACAGGTTGGCCAGGATTTATTAATTACCCTCTCAAGAAACGCCTAACCAACTGACGCACAGCATTTTACCGTCTCTTTTTTATCGTTGTATCAGGCGAAGTGACGTTGGTTTTTCTCGTGTTAATAGTAGTTTCAACTTCACTGATTCTATTAATAAGAGTGTCAATCTTAGCTCCGGCATCTCTACTAGCCTGATCATTGATCGTATCAGTATCGGGAGTCACGGCTTTCCGACTTCTTTCCAGCTCCGCTCTGAATTCTGTCACTGTTTTAAGAGCTTCACTGCGGTATCTGCTGTCTACTTTAAAGGCACCTTTTTTCCCAAGGTCAGTTTCAATTTTGGATATGTATCTATCTAAGTTATGCAATACAGCTACTTCTCGTGTTATCGAAAAACCTGCTATAAGTGTGTCGCCCTGTGTGTTATTTACCCTATCAACAATTTTAAATTGTTCTATAGTTTCTAAAGAATAAACAGACCCACCATAGTTGTTTTTAAGTTTCTCTTGAAAACCCTTCAGTCGCCATATCTTAGGTTGAGAGCTGAAAAAACTGACCGCCTTACCCAAGCCAAAGCTTTTCTTTGTGCCGGCTGACAAATTCTGCTTACGACTATCAATTACAGGGGCTTTGGTATCTTCCTGAGCGTTCATGAAAGCTTTTGTACTAGCTTTCTTATGCGCTTCTATCATCTTAGAATTATATTCTGGACCAGACTCTATCTCGCCTCCAAATGTGACCTTCTTTTTCTCTACATAAGCCCCTCCTTTAAGCAGAGGGGAGCGTTGCCCATTTAGCGATGGTGATAAATTAGCTTCTGAATCTTCCGCTAACAAATCAAGATCTGACGGGCCAAAAACTGTCACTATTAATTTACTCGCTTTAAAACTATCACCGTCCTGATCTCCGTCAGCTTTAAGTCCATTGATGTGAAATCCTTCCAAGATCAAATCTTTTATTAATTGGCTTGCCTGGTCTGCCGTTGAGAAGTTCACTATTTGAACATAAGGGTCGACTCTACCGATATTGACAACCACAGATGCATTTGAAAAGTCGATCGTTTTTATCGATGCTGCTGCATCATCAATGTTAGCGCCCAAGCTCGGGTAATACGCGCGATAAATCGACTCCTCCAACCCTTTCTCTGTCAGCATGAATTTCCCTGCACCAACCTCAGCTAATTCGGTTTGACTGATAATTGGCAGCCTAATCTCAATTCGATGTGGAAGATCATTCAATAGCGAAACAGTGTTTGCATTGACCGTTGTCACTGATTCAAAATGCCCATCAATGACGACAAAGTCACCTTCTTTCACCTCTGAAGAGAGCTTTTGCTTACCTGCAACCGTTATCTCGGGAAATCCCCAAAAGTTATTACCTGTTGCATTCAAAGCCTGTGGTTCAACCACCAAAGGCGACAGGCTTTTTATACTACCTGCTAAACGAATACTTAACGGATCACCTTTCACTTTTTTGTTGCTTTCACGATCGAGCAACCACCAATCGGCCCCTTGGAATGTCATGCTTTCAAAGGTTGATACCTGATCATTATCGATATTCATCAAGAAAAAGGGATTTGTTTTTTGCTCCTTATCAAGAATTCTTGTGACATCAGTAAATCCTTCACTAAACGCTATTTTTGCAACTCTCTCTGGCCACTTCATTGTATCCACCATAGAGACAGAAGAGAGGCTTAACGTATTTGATTTATATTGCCCTTTTGCTTTTAAATAAACAGGGGTATCGGTGAGATTAAGCCCATTCACCCATTCCAGTGCATCAGTTGCATCGATAGCAACCCAATCTTTTTTGAAAGTCGACTCGGATATTGCCAGCTCAAATGGCAGGCTTTCCTGAACCCCAAAGTAAAAAGCATTCAACCCAATCGTTTCATTACTCAACGCATCCAAATACCCTTCGACGATGACTTCTTCATCAATTGCATCAACAAGTTCTGCTTCAACAACAGGCAAAAAGGTATAGGTTGTTTGATCATCTTCATTCGCCGTAATCAATGAACTAAAAGCACCATCGACATCAATCGCCAAACGAATAGCAGCAGGCTCTGCCCCCACGCTCAGCACCTTATCATCCTTAAACGACAACATCACAGTCTCAAACGCGTATTCGCCGCTATACAGCTGGCCATCCGCATTAAATAGCGTAGGAATATTCACGCCATCTTCAGTTAAATAAGAAAACATCGAACTATCGACATCCAGACTAATTATCAGCCCCACATACTCACCTCTGGGCAATTGAATTTGATTCAGCAAATAGGATGCACTGCCGCTCCCCGATAAAGGTAATTTAAAAATTTCTTGAGGGTCTCCTTTGGTTACAGGAATCAAAACCCCATCCTCTTTAAGCAGCATCATTGAATTGACAACCCAATCAGCATAGAAAAAGCTATTGTTATTTGGGCTTATAAAAATATTAACAAGACCTAAATCAGAGCCTTCCAACACAAGGGTTTCCTGATTATTTGAAGAAGTGTTTTTATTTGAAGTGTCATTGCTTCCAGAGCAACCAAATAAGAAGCTTGCCAGTATGGCTGATAGTAATAAGGGAGTAACTCGCATTTGTTATTCTTCTCTTGGGAGATATTGCTCTCAGTATAGTTTCCAATGCGGACGACAAATAAAAAGACGATTAACAAAGATTTAGTTAATCAATGGACTCTTTTCATGGCTCGAATATTTACCGATTAAACTTCTGTAAATTCAGTATATTTACCAACAAATTCTTGACTATTTACCCTATTAAGCGCAGCATAGCGCCCTTTGTTTTTATGGCTTAAATAGCGTAGGCTTACGGCCGTCACAGAGAGTCTCCATGAACACCCCTGAAGAAATCATTAACGATATTCGCCTCGGAAAAATGGTCATTCTTATGGATGACGAAGATCGCGAGAATGAAGGCGACCTCGTCATGGCTGCCGAATGCGTTCGACCTTCCGATATTAACTTTATGATTACTCATGCTCGCGGGTTAGTTTGCCTGCCCATGTCTGGTGAGCGTTGCGATCAGTTAAACTTGTCTCTAATGGTCGATGATCCTGCCTGCTCCCATGGCACAAATTTCACACTTTCCATTGAAGCCAAAGAAGGGGTAACCACGGGTATTTCTGCCTCTGACCGCGCCCAAACCATCAAAGCGGCCATTGCTAAAAACGCAACACCTGATGACATTGTTCAACCAGGGCACATCTTTCCATTACGCGCACAGAAAGGCGGCGTGTTAACCCGTGCGGGGCACACCGAAGCCGGTGTTGATCTTGCACGTATAGCCGGATTTGAGCCAGCAGCCGTCATTGTCGAAATCATTAATGCCGATGGTGAAATGGCAAGACGCCCTGAGCTAGAAGCCTTTGCAGCCGAACATAACCTGAAAATCGGCACCGTGGCTGATTTAATTGAATACCGTGTCGCCACTGAAAAAACGGTTCAGCATCTTGATTCCGCACCGATTGCCACGACTCACGGCGAATTTATCCTTCACCGCTACAAAGACTTAGTGTTTGATCATATCCACTTCGTTTTAACCTTAGGTGACATCAAGCCTGATGAAGTCACACTTACCCGCGTCCAGCAAACCAATACGGTAAGAGATGTCCTTCAAGGCGTTATCCCTGGTATTGAAGGCTGGAACATGGGCAGTGCAATGCAAGCTATCCAAAAAGAAGGCAAAGGCGTTATTGTTCTTATTCACCAGCCAGAAACCAGTGATGAGCTACTAGCCAGCAGTGATTTGATTACTGGCAAAGAGTCTTTACCGCCAAAAAATTCAAACCTGACCCGTGAGATGAACTTAACCGTAGGCCTTGGATCACAATTGTTACGCGATTCAGGCGTTGGCAAAATGAAGCTTATGTCCAAACCTGTTCGTTACAGTGCAATCTCAGGATTTAACCTTGAAGTTGTAGAGTTTGTTTCACCCTCTGATTTTCTATAAGAGTTTTTTATGAATATTATTGAAGCGGATTTAATCGCAAGCGGTAAAAAATTTGCCTTAGTTGTTGGTCGCTGGCATGGTTTTGTTGTCGATAAACTCGTTGAAGGTGCAAAAAGCTGCCTGTTACGCCACGGCGCAAAAGATGCAGACATTACCTTGATTTATGCACCCGGTGCGTTCGAGATTCCCTTAACCGTACAACAGGTTGCGGCAACCAACAAATATGATGCCATTATTGCATTAGGTGCTGTTATTCGTGGCGGCACACCGCACTTCGAATACGTTGCCGGTGAATGTGTCAGCGGTCTAAGCAAAGTCAGCCTTGACCAAAACATTCCCGTCACCTTTGGCGTGCTAACTGTTGATACCATTGAGCAAGCCATCGAACGTTCCGGAACAAAAGCCGGTAACAAAGGCGAAGAAGCCGCACTTTCTGCCATTGAAATGGCCAATTTACTAACAGTAATAAAATAAATGAGTAAACGCCCATTAACCGACCAGCAGATACTGGTCGCTAAGCGCCGAAAAGCAAGACATTATGCCATGCAGGCGCTTTATCAATGGAAGATGACCAAAGCACCGATCAATAGTATCGAAACCGAATTTCATGTCGACAATGACTTCCGTCAGGTGGATGTGGATTATTTCAATGCCATTTTGCATGAAGTCCCAGCTAATTTGGATGTGATTGATGAAGCTATCGAGCACTGCATTACTGATCGAGAAATAAAAGACATTAACCCCGTAGAGTTTTCTCTGCTGCGCATGGCTGTGTATGAACTGAAAGAGCGCATTGACACCCCTTATAAAGTCGTTATTAACGAAGCGGTTTCTTTGGCTAAAAAATTCGGCGCAGAAGATAGCCATAAATTTGTTAATGCGGTTCTCGATAAAGCGGCAAAAGACTTCAGGGCCATCGAAGTGCAAGCAAACAAAAGGTAAGCAAAAAATCCCCCGCTACATACTTTAAAAAGTAGAATATAAAAGACTTCCCGCCTTCGCGGGAGTCCATATAAAGCAACCCATCCTTGCCATCAATAAATAGAACGATCCATGAGCACAGGCGAATTTGCATTAATCAAACGCTTTTTTTCTGGGCAGCAAATCACCCCTGAAACCGTCACACAAGGCATTGGTGACGACTGTGCCGTATTGGACACAACAAAAGTCAGCGACTTAGTTATTTCAACGGATACATCAATTGCAGACGTGCATTTTCCAGCAGACGCTGATCCTCAATTCATCGGCATTCGATGCCTTGAAGTCGCCGTGAGTGATCTTGCGGCAATGGGCGCTGTACCTCTCTACTTCACTTTAAATGTTAGCCTCCCGTCCAACCACAATGACTGGCTTGCTGGATTCACAAAAGGATTATTTGAATCGGCTAACCGCTTTCCTATCACCTTAATTGGCGGAGATACCACCAAGGTTACCTCATTAATGCACTGCCAAATCAGTGCAACGGTTTTTGGGTCATTGCAAGGTCAGCCAGGCTTATACCGATCTGGTGCAACACCCAACGATCATATTTATGTCACCGGCACCTTAGGCGATAGCGCTCTGGGTTTAAAAGCGTATCAACAGCCCGAAGAATTTAAGGAAAGGGATCTTCAATTTTTATTGGATGCCTACTTATCACCCAAAGCACAAATAGAAAAAGGTGCAGCCCTTATTGGCAAAGCAACGAGCTGTATTGATATTTCTGACGGGTTACTCTCTGACCTTGGTCACATACTAACGGCTTCAGGCTGTGGCGCTGAAATCTATATTAATCAACTGCCTTTATCCACGGAACTGCTTAGATATTGCTCTAGAGAACAAGCCATTGAGTTAGCCCTCACCGGCGGCGATGATTACCAGCTTTGCTTTACCAGCCCCTTAAATCAAACTCAGCTAGGCATTGACAATATCACCTGCATTGGCAATATAACGACAAACAGTGGATTGATTTTCATCCCAAAGACTTATACACCGCCAAATAAAACAGGTTTTGATCATTTTTTATGAAGTCTACAGCCTTATTTAATTTAAAAAATCCCGTTCATCTATTGGCAACAGGCTTTGGTTCTGGATTAAGCCCATTTGCCCCTGGGACAATGGGCACAATTGCTGCCATCCCTTTATTTTATGCGGCCCAAGCTGTTATACCCTTACAATATTATTGGGTATTTTTATTAGTAACTTCCATAGCAGGGGTTTATATCTGCGGCCAAGCAGCCAGAGACATTGGGGTACATGACCATGGCGGAATCGTGTTTGACGAATTTGTCGGGCTTTGGATTACCCTTTACGCCGTGCCTAACCATTGGGCTTGGGTATTAGTCGGATTCTTGTATTTTCGTTTTTTTGACATCATCAAACCTTTCCCCATTGGCTTATTAGACAAGTATGCTAAAGGTGGTTTTGGCATTATGATTGATGACATCGTCGCTGGTATTTATGCATTGGCATTATTAAAGTTAACAACTTCCTTGTTTTTATACTTCAGAGAAGCATTAGGTATTTAACTCTTTGCTGACACCCTCTTCAGCAGCATTAACTTCGCTATTGTTTTTATCATACTCACATTGCTTTTTTTCTGCATCGATAAGCGCATCCATATTAACCGACCCGCCAAAGTCTCTACCCTAGCTACGTCCTGGAAAGGGTGCAAGCAATGCTGATGCCATAATCGTAACTTCAGGCTCTACTTTAGCTATAGATTGACTGAAAACTTCTATTATTCTATTAACTTTCTCGCTAAACTTTTCCTTTTTCTGAGCTAGCCAGGGGCTTTCTCTAATGTAGCATTTAGTCGAGCCAAACGCTTGATCTAACATTTTTTTGATATCTTCTCTACGATACATATTCTTGTTATAACTAATTGACTGCTGACTACATAAAATTAGCGCCATTTGCATAACATTTTCCATTTCTTCATCATTATTTGCACATGTATCAACTTTACCAAGCAGTTGTCTTGCCCAATCATCAGCTGTATGAGTATATCTTTCCTCGCTATCTATCGGGTAATGATTTCCCGAATTACTAGGAAATCCGGAAATCGCCATTTTAAAAAGTAAATATAGTGTGTTTTTTTCAAATGAATTGAGATCTTCTAAATTGGACTTGATCGGGTCATTTGCTTGTTCATCATCACTTTCGAACTGGGCTGCATCATTTTCCCCGTTATTATTTAGCGCCTTTGTACTATCCTCAGCTGTAATACCCTCAGCTGTAATACCCTCAGATTTCTCATTATCCCGCACTAAAAAACCTTCACTTTTATTTTTAGAAACATCACCACCTGGCATTGCATAAATACTTGAATAGAATAAATTAAAAAATAAAAAGATAACTAAATATCGCATAGCGCCCTCAAATCTATTTGGTATATTATTATTTGACAAAGTAATTTATGATTGTTCAAAAATTTGAGATCGAATACATATCAAATGACAGATCAAGTAAACCAACAAAAATGATAAAGCTTCCAACATTAGCGCTAAGCTACTGATAATAAAAAACCTATTTTTAGGATTTTATTTTTTTAAATAATTGGTTTAAGGATGAATCTGTGCTTTTGCCAAATATCTCCAACAAAGCGCCCTGACGGATAAAGAAATTGAGAAAATCGCAGAGAAACTGCTGAAACAGAAACGACTCACCCAACAGACCCAGATAACGAATAGCAACAATCAAAAAATTTTCAGCTTAGACATTCCTCAATCCATTAATAACCTAAAACAAATGCCTGAAAATCCAAACAGACCAATACTACAAAAGCAAATCAATCCACTGTTAGTTTGCAAGCTGCGCTTTTATCTTCGAAGAACGCGCAACCAATGAGCGAGGATAAAAACAGCTTATCGCAAAAAGCAAAAAGCAAAAAATCTGGAAAAAACCATTCACCAATAAGCTAATCATCACTCGGTTGGAAAACCCTTTTTTTTTGCATTAATTGAAACAAAATATGCATAATATCAGGTCTTACTTCATCTATAGATTCATTAAAAGCATCTATGATTTTTTTAGCTTTCTCGCTGAAATTTTCCTTTTTTTTAGCTAACCAAGCGCTATTACTAATGAAATCTTTAGCTGAATCAAACCCTTGGCCTAACATTAATTTGATATCTTCTAGCTCATAAATACTCTTGTGATGACGAATTAACTGATGCCCATTTAAAATCAGCGCCATTTGCATAATATTTTTCATTTCTTTATCATTATCTGCAACTGCATTAAGTAACCCTCTTGCCCATTGATCAACTGATTCATTACACTCGCCAGTGCTATTTAACTGGAAATAAACTTCCTCTTCAGAAGTGATTGGAAATCCGGAAATCGCCATTTTAAAAATTAAATACAGCATACCTCTTTCAAATGAATTGAGATCCCTTAGATTGGACTTAATCGGATCATTTCCTTGCTCATCATAACTTTCGAACTGAGCTGCATCATTTCTCCCGTCATTATTTAGCGCCTTTGCACTATCCTCAGCTACGCTACCGTCAGCTGTACCACCTCCGTAATTTCTATTATTCTGTACAAAAGTACCTTCACTTTCATTTTTAGAAACAACATTACCTGGCAATGCATAAATACTTGAACAGAATAAATTAAGAAATAAAAAGATAACTAAATATCGCATAGCCCCCTCAAATCTATTTCATAAATTATTATTTGACAAAGTTATTTATTATTGTTCAATAATGTTCTTAAAAAATTTGAGATCAAATACATATCAAATGGTAGTTTCAATAAACCAGCAAAAATGATCAAGCTCCCAACATTAGCGTTAAATTACTAAACGCTATTGATAAAAACACGCCCTGTTGTTAGGATTTCATTTTTTTAATAATTGGTTTACGGATGAATCTGTTATCTAAAACAATTGGCTTGGGATTTTTAGCCGCCTTCCTTACAAGCTCTCTTCAAGCGAACAATACCCAGCTGCAAGAATTCACAGCATACAAATCCGCTCTCCTTGATGAGTTCCAGACCTTCAAACGCATTCACGAAGAAGAAAGTAAAAAATATCGTCAAGCCTTAAAGAAATATTGGGATGATCCAGAGTTCAGCAGCAAAACAACCTGGGTTCAATATACCAACGGTGATCTTCAAAAAAGTCGCGTGGACTTTGAAAAAGGCGAGATAACCATTAGCCGCATTCAAAAGGCTGGCACACCCAAAAAAGACATTAAACAAGCCGTTATTGAATTACTAAAAACGACCAAGCAGCAGGCGTTTAATAACGACAAACTCTCTCAATCGATTGAAAAGCGCAGCCTTGCGGAAGTAAAAAATATCAAAACTGGCAAGCCGTCGAACGAATCAGTGCTTGCTTCACATATTTCAAATAAAGCGAGCCTGACGGATAAAGAAATTGAAAAAACCGCAGAGAAACTGCTCACACAGAAACGACTCACCCAGACAACGAATAAGAACAATCAAAAAATTGTCAGCTTACATATTCCATTATCCATTGATAACCTAAAACCCATTAATAACCTAAAACAAACGCCTGACCAATCCAAACAGGCCAATACAACAAAAGCAAATCAATCCAATGTTAGTTTGAAAGCTGCGCTTTTATTCTCGAAAAACGCGCAACCAATGAGCCAAGGCGAAAACAGCTTACCGCACAAAGCAAAAAACCTGGAAAATGCCGTTCATCAATATGCTAATCAGCGCTCGGTTGCAAAACCCTTGATTTTTGCATTAATAGAAGCAGAATCCGCGTTTAATCCGCTAGCAAAGTCCCATATTCCCGCCTATGGATTAATGCAGATTGTACCGCAAAGTGCAGGTCAAGATGCCTCAGCCCTGATCCATGGAAAAGCTACTTTGTTGTCACCTTCCTATCTTTACAACAGCAAAAAAAATATTGAGATGGGCGTGGCTTATATTTATATCCTTTATTATCGCTACTTAAAATCTATCGATGACCCCGTATCCCGCCTTTATTGCACTATCGCCGCTTACAATACAGGCGCTGGCAATGTTGCTAAAGCGTTTACCTCAGGACGCAATATCAAAAAAGCAGCCAAAACCATTAACCAAATGTCTTCCGATGACGTTTATCACCACCTAATCAAACACCTTCCCTATGCCGAGACACGAAACTACTTGAAAAAAGTGAATCGGCTATTACCTAAATATTTTGTTTAAGGAATTACTGTGAAAAGGGTATTCAGCCTCATCCTTATTGGTGTTTTGGCAAGTTGTGCCAGCACCCCTAAAGTGACCACACCTAATTGGTATATCAACCCCATCGCAAACCAGGGCAACAAACTCTATGGCGTTGGTCAGGGTCTATCAAAAAAAGCAGCAAAACAACGAGCGCTTGAGGATATTCTTCAATTTATCAGCGTAGAGCTGGCAACGCAGTCCACATCGAGTCAAACCGTATCACTGGGTCAACTTAGCAGCTCATATAATCAAAAAAGTAAAATATCAACATCCAACATACAGTTCACTAAAGTAACAGAAGAACAAACAGCTCAATCGGGCGTTGATTACTATATGCAAGTCTCCGTCAATAAATCGGATATTGTTGATAGCCTGAATAAAAAAGCCAATAAGCATGCACGCGAACTTAAGGCGGCTGTATCAGAAAAAAATAGCTCCCCGATAGACTCATTGCTAACGCTTAATAAGCAGCAGAAGGCACTGAAAGAATTAGTGGAATTAACGCCTTTACTCTCATCCTTTGACCCCCATTATTCCGAGATTGAACATGAACGACTTATCCAGCAGTTTATTAAAAAACGGGCGTCTCTCGTTAAGCAATTTTCAATAAAAATTGATGCTCCAGATACGCTAACCCCTCTCGTTGATTCAATTTATTCGTATTTCAATCGGCAAAATGTGTTAAAAGTTTCTGCAAAACCCGATCTGCTAATTGTTTTACGAGAATCCAGCCAACAATCGTCACTTTACGGCTCCACCACAGCCGAAGTCTCTTTAAATATTCAATTAAAGGACAGAAAGAACACCGTTATTTATAAAGAAAATGTTAAAAAGTCAGCATCTTCTGTTACCTCTTTTGCTAAAGCAAAAACCAGCGCAATAACCCAGTTAGCTAAACAAGTTAACGATCTCAACTCAATCAAACACTTAGGATTTTAATAAAAAGGATCTTACCTATGAAAATTGTACTCTTACTCATCTCCACACTCATTCTATTCGGATGCTCCAGTTATAAAATCAAAGGCGACATCCAAACAGATTTTGCTAAAAAAGATATTCCTCAGACGGAATTTTTGCCATCAAAGGACAAAATCGCAGGCAAGCCTATGACTATCTTAGTCATGGACACTAAAGTTCAATCAAAACTTGGCAAACAAGCGGAACTAAACTCTGTTGTTTCATCGAACATCGAAGGTCTATTGATCAAAAACAAGGTGAACCTTGCCGACCGTACCAAGGCAACCGAGTTAGGCAAGGAGCTTCAACTAGCTGAGTCCAAAGGGGTGTCCACCTATCAAGGTGAGCAAGTTGCTGACTATGTGCTTATCCCACATATTACCAGCGCGGTTTTTTCTCGTAAGTATCACGACGCCTACACAACACAAGACAAAGAAGGTAAAACCTACTATCACCCGCCAAGATGCGTGTATGAAGCTGATACCACAGGTTTTATCGAAGTGTATGAAATGCCAGCATTAGTGGCTAAAGATCGCGTTGAGATTAAAGGCTATTCAAGCAAATCGACTGAAACCCGTCGTGGCTCCAGCTGCGGTTATTCACAGGATGACACTAACGCCCTAGTTGTTGCTGCGAGTCAAAAAGGCATCAAAAGAGAAAAATCCACAATCAAAAATCTGTTTGCCCCAACAGGCTATGTTGTTGAAATGCGCATGAGCGAAAAAGGCAAAGCCATCATTAAAACCACCCTAGGAACCGAAAAAGGTGCCATATTAAAAGGCAAGGTATTGATCAAACAAAAACGTTCTCAAACTAACGACTTGACCGGCAAGACTGATATGATTCAGGTTACTGTTGGCGAAGGCACCATCTCTGACAAACTTTATGGGCCTTATTCCTGGATTATTCTTAATGATAAAAAATCCAAGCTTGGCCAAATCCGCCTAGGCGATGAAGTGAGTATTGAATACAAAGATTCAATTTTCGATAAAATGAGCAATGGCGTCAATAGCTTCGACAAGTTTGTCAATTAATCTAGAACACAGGGAAAAACCATGAAAATAACAATGAAAAAGCTATTAGCATCAGGCGCACTAACGCTACTCGCCGCTTGTGGCTCTGTACCCGAAAAAGAACAAGCCGCCAGCATTCCATCCTGGATATTAAGCCCAACCATTGATGATGGCATTGCTGCAACCGCGTGTGTTAATTTTTCAGGCAATATGAATATTGATAAAGCTCAGGCCGTTGCTACAGCAAGAGCTGATATCACCAAGCAAATTAACATAAAAGTTCAAGCAATGGATAAAACCTATGCAAGAAAAACAGAAACCGCAGATAAGATGGTTTCTAGTAACGTCTTTGAATCGGTTTCAAAGCAACTCGCTCAACAATCGCTGGTTGGTTCACGACCAGAAAAAGTTGAAATTCTTGATATTGCTGGCAAGCAACAGCTTTGCGCCATGGTAACCTTGAAGCCTGCGATCACTGAAAAGCTGTTTAAAGACATTATCAAAAATTCGGGTGAGAAGATCGCCGCACAAGATGAATCCATTCTATTCGAAGAATTCAAAGCGCATAAAGCCCAACAAGAGTTAGAATCCAGCACATTTTAACCTCTCTAAACCGGCCTCATTGAGGCTGGTTCTATTACCCTCACAAGGAGTCCATATTGAAACTGATCACCCCCTTTCTCGCCACAATTATTTGTTTAGCATTTTCAAGCCATGTGTCAGCAAATGAGTCTCAAGCTTTCGAAGAACTTTGCGAATCGTTTAATAATTGCACTAAAAAAGAACCAGAAGTACAAACACAAGTTATCATCCAAAAAGAAGTGATCTATGTTGAAGCGCCTACACCTCAACCTTCACATCAAAAACCAGCTCAGCCAATACCACCAAAAATCGTCAACCCCGAGCCGCCCGCTAAAGCACAACCCAGAAACACACAACACTTATTTAATAACAACATAGTCAGCATCGAGTTGTTAGGGTTACGAACCAATGAGGATAAAACCACACTTATTGCTCAATTTGAGATCGCAAACCAGCTTGATAAAACAATATGGATCTACTACAACTACATGAGTGATTTTTTGATAACTGACTCCAATGCAAGAATATGGAAGTTAACAAAATCAACTGGGATAAACAGTAACCATACGCGCTTTACACCAAAAAGCACCAGCAAAAGTCAAATGATCTTTAAGCTTAGCGAAGCAAAAGAGCTCACCGACCTTTCCAAATCTAATGCCA
>CAKMZU010000001.1:33691-36303 GCA_929200485.1 uncultured Gammaproteobacteria bacterium
CCTTTTTTTATGTCTGGTAAAATGCACTTCTCAACAGAAAAAATTCGTGAACATTTTGCCTTTGGTTTTGACAATATTTCTATCTATTAATCCCTAAAAGGGGGATTCCGCTTTCAATGCCAAGCAACCTGATAACAGATACCTAGCCGCATGTGATTCAGGTTCCACTCTATCGGCGAAACCTTTCAAAACCTCCATCGCCCCGCTAAACTGGCCGCTTACACAATAATAAGAATAATCATGACTCAGCCTCATCTCTCCCCAATAGCCACTGGTGAGACCAACACGCTCATTTTTGCACCTGTTTTTTATCGTGCAGTCTTTTGCATGATGATTTTTGCCACGATTCTATTGGCTATCCAACTTTGGCTCACTGGGGGACATTTCAGTTTAAGTTTGGATGATCCTTATATTCACCTTGCTTTGAGCGAACAGATACTCAATGGTCACTATGGCATTAACTCCAATGAATTTTCAGCACCTTCTTCATCCATTCTTTGGCCTGCAATCATTGCGCCCTTAAGTCTGCTAGCGCATGCGGACATCGGGCTTTGGGTATTCAACCTCTTCATAGGCACAGCCAGTCTGTATGTTTTTTATCAACTGATACAAATCCAACAGACATTTGGCGAAGCAGTGACTAGCAAACAGATATTCTTCTTTTTAATACTCTTCATTCTACAAGCCAATCTCTTAGGTTTAAGTGCCGTTGGAATGGAACATCAGCTGCAGGTACTTATTTCTGCCGGTATTTTTTATGGGCTTTACCAACATGTAAAAACCGATTATTTACCCAAGCGGTTAGGCTTTGCCATTATTGCTGCGCCACTCGTTCGCTACGAAAGCCTTGCTATCAGTGCTGCCGCGCTTTTTTATCTCTTTTTTACTGGCTTTCGAGTTTATGCCATCATCTTAGGCTTATTCACAGTGGCAGGTTTAGCAGGTTTTTCTGGTTTTTTACTTTCCTTAGGCCTGGATAAATTCCCTGATTCAGTTTTGGTTAAATCCAGCACTGCCAGAGGGGTAAGCAACCTTTTCGATAATCTCTGGGTGAATTTACATTTCCCGAAAAGTATTGGACTGGTCTTCGTTATGATGCTGTTCTTACATACCGCCTGGTTTAAACACATTGGCAAAAAGCATCAGTGTTTTTATCTGGCGCTGGCGTTGGCGATTGGATTGCATCTCGTTTTTGGGCGTACAGGCTGGCTTTTTCGTTATGAGATTTACATCTGGGTGTTTGCAGGGCTTGGCTTGTTTTGTCTATACCGACAACCCTTACTACCCAATGAAAGACCGTTATGGAAAAGGTTATCCAAAGGGATTATGGTGCTATTTGTCGTTATCGGCATACTTGAGCATATCGCAGCATTGGTAGCCACACCCATCGCTTCCAGTAATATTTATCACCAGCAACATCAAATGGCGCAGCTTGCAAAAGAATATATTAAGGCACCGATAGCTGTGAATGACCTTGGTGCTGTGTCGTTCAACAATGACAATTATGTTCTGGATTTATGGGGGTTAGGCTCAAGTAAAGCCAGGAAATTACGCCATGAAGGCGGTGTTCAATGGATGGATAATTTAGCGCAAGAAACTGGCGTTAAATTAGTCATGATCTACCAAACTGACAACTGGTTTCCTAAAGTGCCCGACAACTGGATCAAGATTGGGCAATTATCAGATAAGACGTTCCGTGTCATTTCACCCTATCCCGTCAGCTTTTTTGCGATAAATCATGACGCGCTTGTTGACGTTAAAACAAACATCAACGATTGGCAAAAAGCCTTACCTGCAGGGATTAACTTTATCTGGCAAACAGATGAATATTTTGAGGAAACAGCGACTGCTAATGGTTCATAATGTTTTAGCCCCCTTGATTTAACACCAACGACTTGGCGACATCATTTAACAGTAACATATGACATCAGCCGACTAATCGCAGATTCAGTAAGGCTTGGTTCATGAAAATATTGACAGCTTTGAACAAGCCATAGAAAATCAGAGTTTTAAACTAGAATTCACCCAATGCCTTTATTCCCGCCCGATGACACTGATGCCCATTATCTATCACAAACTGATGACGATAATCCATTAAGCCGGGTCTTTGTGGCGCCGTTTTTTCTTGATGAAAAAGAGTGGCCAAGTGTTGAGCATTACTATCAGGCAATGAAATTTTTAAGTAGTGATTTCGCTGATAAGATCAGGCTGGCAAAAACACCCGCTAAAGCTAAAAAGCTTGGCAAAAGTCGCTTACACAAAAGACGCAAAGACTGGCGCAATATAAAAACTACGGCAATGACACGTGCCGTTTACATTAAAATGCGCACTCATCCAGAGATTAAAAAAACATTGCTCGAAACAGAAGATGCAACACTCATTGAAAGCAGTGCTTATGATTATTTTTGGGGTTGCGGGCGCGATCGACGTGGACACAACCACTATGGCAAAGTGTTAATGGCCGTTAGAGATAAATTAAGAAAAGAACATGAACAAGAAATCCAATAGCCGGCTGGTTTACTCCACAGAGACGGGCAATATCTGCCCAGATTGCGGCGAACCCAAACATGCAGGGAAGTGCAAGGATACGCAAATTAAAGGCGATGGCAAGG
>CAKMZU010000001.1:36313-43546 GCA_929200485.1 uncultured Gammaproteobacteria bacterium
CGTTAATCCAGGGACTTGCCCTCACTAACGATGAATTAAAAGCGTTACATAAAAAACTAAAAAAGAAATGTGGTGTCGGTGGTGCAGTTAAAGACGGCGTGCTTGAGTTTCAAGGCGATCATCGTCAGTTACTACTTAAGCTCCTTGAAAAAGAAGGGGTAACGGCAAAACTTTCTGGGGGATAATTTTCTCCTGGATAATGTATTTGTCGATTTGATCTACTCGCATATGAACGCCACGGACTTCTCGGTCATCAGGATTGTAGCTTTTTGCTTTCACAAATAATTGTAAGCTATCGAATTCTTCCTTTTCTAACTCAAGCCCATCATAAATTCTATAAATTATTTCCTCAAGGCCGAACTTATCGGTGACTTTCTGCATAGGTGTTGACTGCCGAAAGTCATAGGGGGTACCTTTACAACCCATTCCTATGGTTTTATTCGTCGCTATGGCTAATTTCAAGATAAAATAATAAACTAGAAATTTATTATTCTCGCTTCCTATTTTTGTTTCAAATTTACCATTGATAACAAAGTGATCATTATCAGTTGGGTTCTCTTCTTCACCATTGATTAAAACCTGCTCAGCTACAAGAACCTCATTATAATCAGGGGCTTCATCATCAGCAGAGTCGCCATCATATAATGGCGCGTAATCATCCCCCACAGATACAGTTTCATCGTCAGGTACAGTTTCATCATCAGACAAATCTTCATACAGAAGGTAATCAGGCACATTGTAGGCAAATGTTTGAAAACATATCGCCAACCATGCTACCACTAAACTACAACAAAAGACTTTCAGGCTCAGAGTTAACATAATAAAAAAACAACTGCTTGAAAGGTTCAGGACTCGTAAATGTATTTAATTCATGCGGGTGCGATTGTATTCGCTTAACGGCTTGAATTCTTGATACCCAAAAGCGCATAGCAGTGACTTTCAACATTAATGGCCAAACCGCTTTTTCATCATCCGTTAAATCTCTTAGCGATTCATAGCCCTTGATAAAACTTGCCAGTTTATCCTTATCCAGTAGCGTATGAGACACACACCAATCATTGGCACAGACCGCCAAGTCATAAATCATAAAGCCTCGACCTGCGGTAAAAAAGTCAATAACGCCGGTGATCTCTTCGCCATCAAATAACGCATTATCGCGAAACAAATCGCCATGAATAATGGTTTTTGGTAATTTATCTGCCCGACTGACCGCTTTATATTCTTCTAAGACTTTCTTGCAGGCTATTAGTTCATCGGCTAACAAAGTTTCGGAAACTTTAGACAAGGTGCCTGTTAGCCAACGAATATCTCGTATACCGCCACCCTGATATTCCATGTCTCCCGACACTTCGTGAATGCGTGCTAGCATTTGACCCATTCTTTCACATTGAATAAGCGAGGGGCTTTGTACATGGTGGCCTTGAAGGCTTGGGCAAAGTACGGCAGGTTTTTGATAAACCATTTGAATATTCTTGCCGTCATAATCTCTGACGGGGATGGAAACAGGAATCTGCTTCCTGCCTAATAGCTCCAGCAAACCCAAGTGAAAAGGTAAGTCATTTTCAGGTAGCTCTTCAAAAATGGTTAAAAAATATTCACCCTCGCGATCATGACCGTACTCGACAGCCATATGATTGGAGCTGGTCGTAATTGCATAATTCGTATTTTCCAGACCCGCGCTAACACCACTGAATCGGATTAATTCACCAATACCATAGGGTTTAATCAGCGTATTAATTTCATCAAAATCTAAAGTTGTAAATACTGCCATATTCCTGAAGTTCCTATCTTGATATTGGTAAATGAGTGGCAAAAGCGTGTAAGATAAACCATCATTCAGTGACTTTAGACTACCGCCATGACCGAGAGCCATCACCCCATCATTTTAGTTGATGGATCGTCTTATTTGTTTCGTGCCTATCATGCACTTCCTCCGTTGATGACATCCAAAGGCAACCCTACCGGTGCTGCCAAGGGGGTCATCAATATGATCCGAAGTTTACAAAAAAGTTACCCCGAAAGCCCTATTGTTGTCATCTTTGATGCAAAAGGCAAAACTTTCCGCCACGATCAATACAAAGAGTATAAAGCCAATAGACCACCGATGCCCGATGATTTGCGCGAACAAATCGCGCCCATTCATGCCATTATTAAGGCCATGGGCTTGCCACTCATTATAGAAGAAGGCGTTGAAGCCGATGATGTCATTGGCACTTATGCACGAGAAGCCAGCGAGAAAAACATTCCCGTCATAATTTCTACCGGCGATAAAGACATGGCTCAGCTGGTTGATGAGCACGTTACCCTCATCAATACCATGACAAACACCGTACTCGATGAACAAGGCGTCAAAGATAAATTTGGCATACCCCCGTCATTGATTATCGATTTTTTAGCATTGATGGGTGATAAAGTGGATAACATCCCTGGGGTTTCTGGTGTAGGCGAGAAAACAGCCCTTGCCATGCTGCAACAAATTGGTGGCGTTAAAGAACTCTATGAACGGCTTGAAGACATTCGCAGCTGTGACTTTCGCGGAGCGAAAAAAATGCCTGAAAAGTTGGCCGCAGAAAAAGCCAATGCCTTGCTCTCTTATGAACTAGCCACCATCAAATGTGACGTCGAGCTTCACCACGCCATTGATGAGCTAAAAAATGGATCGCCCGACAACACAGCCCTTCTTGAACTATACACTGACCTGGAGTTTAAAACCTGGATAAAAGAAGTCACTGATGGCGAAGAGACTGACGAGGCTGACGTTCAAAAAATCGAAACCAACTACCAGACAGTCACCACACAAGATGCACTGGATGCCTGGCTAAAGAAAGTTAAAAACGCACCATTAGTTGCCTTTGATACCGAAACGACGAGCCTTGATTTTATGGAAGCACGGATTGTCGGTGTATCCCTAAGTGTTGAGCCCGGTGAGGCTTGTTATATCCCTCTGGCACATGACTACATGGGTGTAACCGAACAGCTTGATCCGTCAGAGACGCTCAATCAGTTAACGCCAATCCTTGAAGACCCAAAGATCAAAAAAGTTGGGCAAAACCTTAAATACGATGCGCATGTTTTACTCAACCACGGCATCACACTCAAAGGCATTGCGCATGACACCATGCTGGAATCCTATCTTTATAACTCCACCGCCAACCGCCATGATATGGATACCCTGAGTGAAAAGTTCTTAAATCACACCACGATTCATTTTGAAGACATTGCAGGCAAGGGTAAAAAGCAGCTGACCTTTAACCAAATACCCATTGAGGTTGCCTCTCCCTATGCCGCTGAAGATGCAGATATTACCTTGCGTTTGCATCAAACCCTCTTCCCACTGTTAAGCCAGCAGGAAAAACCGTTATGGGTGTATGAGAATATCGATTTACCCTTGGTCAGTGTCTTAGCCCAAATGGAGCATAAGGGCTGCTTGATTGATGCGCCATTATTAAAAGCCCAGAGCAATGAATTAGACAAAAGCTGTAAAACACTTCAAGCGAAAGCCTTTGATTTAGCCGGTGAAGAGTTTAATCTCGATTCGCCAAAACAATTACAGGTGATTCTATTTGAAAAGCTTGGGCTTCCGATCTTAAAGAAAACCCCTAAAGGCCAACCATCAACGGCAGAGCCTGTATTACAAGAGCTAGCAGATCAATTTGAACTACCCAGTATTATCATGCAATACCGCAGCATGCGTAAGCTCAAATCGACCTATACCGATGCATTACCAGAGCAAATCAACCCAGCAACCAAGCGTGTTCATACGTCTTATCATCAAGCGGTCACTGCAACAGGTCGGTTGTCATCTAAAGACCCTAACCTGCAAAATATTCCTGTAAAAAACGAAGAAGGTCGCCGTATCCGCAAAGCCTTTGTTGCGCCTAAGGGCAAAAAGATTTTAGCTGCGGATTACTCGCAGGTTGAACTTCGGATCATGGCGCATTTATCAGGCGATGCGGGTCTTCTAAATGCCTTTAAAGAAGGGGCTGATATTCACAGCGCCACAGCCAGCGAAGTCTTTGCAACCCCGATTGACGAAGTTTCCAGTGAACAACGCCGTAACGCCAAAGCCATTAATTTTGGTCTGATCTACGGCATGTCTGCTTTTGGTTTAAGCAATCAGCTTAGTGTCGATCGCGGCACCGCTCAAAGTTATATTGATGCCTACTTCGAGCGTTTTGCCGGTGTTAAAGATTATATGCAGCGCATTAAAGAAACCGCAAAAGAACAGGGCTTTGTCGAAACCCTTTTTGGTAGACGGCTATATCTACCTGAGATTAACAGCAAAAACGGTATGCAACGACAGGCTGCAGAGCGAGTAGCCATTAATGCACCAATGCAAGGGACGGCGGCAGACATCATCAAAGGTGCCATGATTACCATCAATCAAGAAATTGAGCAATTTAAAGATGCCTTTATGCTGATGCAGGTGCATGATGAATTAGTCTTTGAAGTCCCTGAAAAAGACGTGGATGCATTTAGTGATTTCATTAGGGATAAAATGCAAAGCGCCGCACAAATGGATGTGCCATTAATCGTTGATGTAGGAATTGGTGACAACTGGGAGGAAGCGCACTAAGCGCCTCCTTTCCTGCAAGTATTTTTTATTAGCTACTTTTAGCTTTTTAAATATCAAAAAGACTCAGCCTACTCTACCAATTGTCCAATATAGAAATTGGCTGGTTATCACAAGAGACGTCCTAATGAAAAAAGCTTAATGTATTTGTGTTAATACGGCTGAACTGCCAGTCAGCTTTTCAATTTCTTTCTGCTTTTCTTCCTTTTCTAATATTTTTGCTTGCTCTTCTTCTAGAAATTTTTCTTCCTTGCTGATTTGATATTTCAAGTCCGCTAAACGCTTAAATTTAAAAAATTTATTTCTTTCAACAAGAAGTGCAACATAGGAGCCAAATGCAAGTAACCCCCACCCAACAACAATAATGGCCAACAGCGCTTCTCTACTATACATTTGCCTCTGGCCTTCTGTCCGACCCGCAGCAAATAACTGTTGAGACAACAAAAAAGCTAGCAACACTATCTTTAAATAACGGAAAAAATATAAATCTTTCAATTTTAGGCTCATAACAGGTAGGACATTAAATTAACAAAAGAGTTCACGGTTGTTTGGTTAGTGTGAAAAAGAGCCTGAGATTTAACACAAATATTATTCACTCTCATCATTCATTTCAAACATCAAAGCAGCCTGAACTAAGTAACAGTTTCCCTTTCCACTCCACCTAAGAAACAATCAACACGTTAATAGGCGCAGAACTGGGCGAAGTTGCAACCATTGCTGTTATAGCAAGCGCTATTGGAATAGTAGCTGCCGCATATGCTGGCGCCACTGGATATTATATGTATTATAAAGGAATGCCTTTTACTCAAGCGATTAAAAAGCCTTTTAAAAGAATTCAAAATCAATGTAAAAAACCGCTTCGCTCTGAACCTGCAACCTTTGTTTTGATGTCTAAGCAAGACCAATGATATAAAGGGCACCTTTAATAATTGATTTTGAGAAGTACCCTTTATAACAACCTGATTTTTTCTATCTGCAAATAAAATAAATATAAATGCAGGACAATTTATTCAGACAAAAAAGATGAAAGGGTGAAAAAACGCCATACTCCATAAAAAAATGTCTGGAGCTACTATCGTTGATGGTATTAAGCCTCTTATTGCTAATGCTTGCATGAATGTGCTTTAGTAATACGCAAAGGAGGTGAAAGCTCATCCGGAAAAGTTCACGCCTTGGGATTATGAAGAGACTGTTATAACGCCGTCACACTAACTTCTCACAAGGCCACGATATTTTATAAGTCGCACGCTTTATTCTCCCTATTCGTCAGCGTCAAACGTCAGCATTGCCTGAACCGGGTAATGATCAGATAATTCATTAATACCACTAGGGTTTTCATGCTCGATTTTTAAAATAGATGTTGAACCATATGCTGGGCGTTTATGAGCCTTTGAACATAAAATGTGATCTAACGTCTCTCCGTGCGAAGATTTCCCTTTAGCCATTTTATTTTCAAATGGATCGAAGCTGAAAGGCTCGCTAGTAACATCATATTTCGCGACAGGCTCTGCATTGAGTTTGTCGAGCAGGTCATCATAAAGCGGATGTTTGTTAACTCCATAGATATCGTCCGAATTTGTGGTAGTACAAGCGCTACCGCCATTGCAATTAAAATCACCCATATATATAACCGGCTCATTTGCAGGTATTTCTAGGCTATCTACAAATTCAGAAAATTGATTGATATGTTCCTTCAAAACAACACTTTGTTGACTTTCTTCAGGTGAGCCGATATTGACACTTTGCATGTGAGTAGCGAAGATATTAAATTTCATATCCTCTTTCTCGATGGGCACATAGACAATACCCTTATTGCCGAAGCCTTCCAACCCGAATGATCTATCAAAATAGAACAATTTTGGCTCTGCTGAAAATGGGCATTTACTATACAGCTTTACCCCTCCGCAAATAAATTTAAGCCTTAAAAGCGCCCAAAGTGGCGGAGATAAGTTAGGCGTTTGATAAATTAATTCTTCAGTACGCATGCCATCGTCAAGAATTTTACGTGAATTTGACCCCATCGCCTCTTGACAGGCAACAACATCATTTCCCTTGAGATAAGGAGGGATATTTTTTGCGCGGAAGTTGGGGTTATTCAAATTTGAGGTTACGCCTACAAATGGAATTTCTGGCATCAAATTAACGTTATATGTAGTCAGCGTCAATGTGACGCCGCTATAAACAAGAACTGACCTTCCAAGAATCAATAAAAATAAAAGGTTTCCGATTACCTTACGGATTTTTATTTCACCCATTTGACATACTTAGTTCGCATATTTTGGTTGGAGATATTATAATATCAAAATAAAAATATCAAAATAAAAATATCAAAATAATGACAGCAAATTTAATTTTACTTTATTATTATAACAAATAGATAGCTTTCAAATTAATCAACGACTACCTTTACTACCCTACCAACATCTGCATCAAACAAATGCTTCTAAAGCATGATTAATCGACTTTTCATTGATGCAACTTTTTACAAATGGGTATTCTTAACCTTCACCCTAATCCTGTCGAGAGTGGGTTATTATTTTGTAACTTCTCAATAAACCGTGGCAGCTATTCATCAAAGACTTAGGCGGATTAAAAAATAAATAATTTCATTGAAATTACACTTTTTAGTATGAAATCACTTCGAAAGTTAAAAATTTGTA
>CAKMZU010000001.1:43556-49650 GCA_929200485.1 uncultured Gammaproteobacteria bacterium
TTGAGGCCACGGGTTATTGAGAGGTTACATTTTTTAACTCATTTATTTGATTATTCGATGGATTCTTTTTTTGCATTAAAAAAACGTCGCGCCTGTTCTATATGCGCATCAGTAAATGGGGCAGCCAAAACTGCTTCGACGCCTAATTTTTTAGCAGATTCAATAATATGCTCGTCATCATCAAAAAATATTATATTTTCAGCGAGAATCTTATTTTTTGTTAACTTCTCGAACATTTGTGTTTTATCTCCAAGACCATTTGTGCCATCGACACCTCCACAGGATTTTGGCGTCAGTACAAAACTGCGTTTTTCATCTCTAAACCTTTCACTAACAATATGATTAACCACAATTTTTGCTACCTCTTCAAATCCGAACGATAATATCCCAATAGCGACATCAGGATTTTCCTCTAAAATACCGTTGAATTGTTGACTTATATCTTTGATGGCAAAATCATCATCCTCAACCTTATATCGGTCTTCTTTAGCTAAAAAAGAGAAAGGGTTCTGATTAATTTCTCCAGTAATATCTCTTTCCAAAAGGCATTTATCAAGATCAACCCCCAAGATATATTTTGTTGCAGTTGAAATAGTTATTGGGCTATTTTTACGTGAATCAGGCGACAGCGATTTTGAAGGGGTTTTCCTGCCTGGAGTTGATGGTTTATCAGCTCCAGTACTTGCAGGAATAACAAGCTTTAAACCACCCGCCTTCATTTTTAACCTTCCCTTTTTAGCTTTGCTTGGCTGGTCGTCACTCACCTTGCAAGCCTGAGATCTATTTCCATCGCCATTTCCACTCAAAACATAGACAGGTATCAACAACAGAGAAAAAAACCAACTTACAATCACAGCCCTCAATGTCTTACTCCTGAATGTTTGTTAATAAACCCTTTCGCAACATTGAGACTGTTTTCATCGAAAGGTTCAGCATATTGCGATGCCACACCTATTTTTTGTGTGTCAGTTAAGTTCCTACTGTTATCATCAAACAGTATGGTTCGCTCGAATGGTATACCCGTTTCTTGAGCAATTTGCTCAATCATTTTATTTTTATTCGCAGGATTGGGGTGATACCAATCTCGCCCCCCAACATCCTGAGGCGTTTTAACAATAATCTTATCCCTATGTTTTTCATCAATCACTAGATCGAGCGCTTTATTGATAATATCTTTCCGGCCAAATGATGCGATAGATAGCCTCACCCGCTGATCATCAAGAAATGCATTGAGATCTTTTCGAGGCGACTTCAATCCAAAATCATTTTCAGAAACTTTCACTTGGGCTATGGAAGTATCTCGATGAGGATAACAAAAATTATCCTTCATTAAGCAGCGGTCAAAATCAAGAACAACAGAAACTTTTTCAGACGGTTCATTTTTTTCTGCTTTTTTCTGAACCTGATGATCGGGAGCGTTTTCATTTTTTATTTCAGGATGCCGGGCTGGCGATGCAACGTTTTTTTTCTGTAATCTTTCTTTATAAATATAAATATAAATAATCGACGCTGCCGCGGCTAAAGAAGCAACACCCGCACCAACTAATAAATAAGGTAATTTGGTAAATTCCTTAGTGTCACTTTTTGAAACAGAAGAAAATAACATCAGGGCTGACAAAAATATTGTCAGCGCCGCTCTCGATATTTTATAAAAACTCAAAACGTTCATATCTGATTGAGTGGTTTTCAGCAAAAAAGTTCATTTCTTAACGTTTAATCTCAATGTAGCGAGCCGCTACATGTTTCTTAATCCACGCTCAAAGAATAACCGCATCGCAATGACACGCCCATTAAAGCGAAAGAGATCACGAATGCGCGTTCGCCGTCATATTTCTGTAAAATTTCAGTTACAATAACGCTCCATACAAAGACTAGGAAAGCTTGTACTCAAGGCGAAAAATTCCTGCGTCCGAGCTATTTATTCAAAAAAGAATAACAATAATAAACATCAGAAGGAGTTTATTTTGAATTCGATATTCAAGAAGGCAGCCTTGCCTGCGGCTATTGCAGCCATTTTAACACCAACCGCTTGGTCAGAGGATGATTCAGCCGGCCTTGAAGAAGTGGTTGTTACCGCGCAAAAGCGTGAGCAAAACCTACAAGATGTGCCGGTGGCAATCACTGCCATTAATGCAGAGCAACTAACCGATCGAAAAATCGATGACATTTCTGACGTTGGATCTACAGCGCCTAACGTTCAAATTGCCCCATCACCGGGTGGCTCAACTGGCGCAACTGTCGCTATTCGAGGTGCTGCATCCATTAACCCTGCAGCAACCTGGGAGCCTTCCGTTGGCATCTATATGGATGGCGTTTTTATTGCCAAAAACGTCGGCGGTATTTTTGATGTCGCTGAATTATCGGCCATCGAAATCCTCCGCGGCCCGCAAGGCACACTTTATGGTAAAAACACCACAGGTGGTGCGTTAAACTTGGTTACTCGTAAACCTTATGAAGAATTCGGCGCTAAAGTGAAAGTTGGCGCAGGCAACTACGGTTACACCGAATGGGGCGGTACCGTCGACTCCGGCATGTTAGGTGATAAAGTTAGCTTAATGGCCTCCTACACCAAACGCGACCGCGATGGTTTTTATGACAACACAGCACCTAACGCCAAGATCGACGAGTTTAAGAAATTAGATTCACAGGCAGGCCTATTTAAAGCCAGTATTGATGCAACGGATACGTTGAATTTCACCTATACCTATGACTTTGCTGAACGGGATAATACGGTTGCGTTTGGGCAGCTTGAAGTGCTAGATGCTAATGGCGACCTTCCAAAACCCAAGCGTCTTGGTGAAGGTACGCTAGATGGTGCAGGTTATGACAAATCCAAAACTCAGGGCCATAATTTGATTACCGCATTTGATATTAATGATCAGTTGATGCTGAAATCCATCACAGCCTATCGCGAAATGGAGTTCAACGACTCAAATGATTATGATGGAGGAGCAACTCTAGGCTTCCACACTGATAGAAATGTCGAACAAAGCCAAACATCACAAGAGCTTCAACTTATTGGTCAATTCGAAAAAATAGCTTTTGTTTCTGGATTATTCTATTTTACCGATGACGTTGAGGTATCCAATCCTTATTCTACATCGCTAAACCCAGTCGAACCTACTAGACATTACTATGGTGTAACATCTAATTCTTATGCAATTTTTGGTCAAGCAGACTGGTTTGCTACCGATAGATTAACGTTAACAGTTGGCGGACGATATACATCAGAGACCAAAGACGCTTACGCCAATCATCCAGACGACAGATCTGTTTTTCTTGGATTTAACGCAAATGGCACTCCAAACATCGGCTCAACGCCTAAATATACAGAATCAGTCGATGAAAGTGACACTTGGACAAATTTCAGCCCTATGGCCGCAGTTTTTTACCAAATAAACGACGAAATCAATTCCTATTTTAAAGTCTCTCAAGGGTGGAGAGCTGGAGGATTTAATGGCGAGGCTGCTACGGCTGAAGAAGCAAAGGTACCTTACGAAGAAGAAGTTACAACCAGTTACGAGTTAGGTTTTAAAGGCCGTTCAGAAGATAACCGCATTCAGTACAACTTTGCTATTTTCAGAAATGAAATTAAAGATATGCAATTATCAAACTATAACGCTTTAACAGGGTATTCAAATATAGAAAATGCTGGCGAAGCATTAATCACGGGGATTGAATTGGAGACTCAATTAGTCCTTACCGAAGGCTTAATTGCTACTTTTAGCCACGGGTACATGAATGCCAAGTATCTTGACTTCATGACGTATGAATTAAACCAAACAACAGGGCAGCGCGAAAGAGTTCAGAGCAAAGATACTGCCACTTTCGCTTACACACCTGAATCTAAATCAGCTATTGGCTTCATTTATACGCAAGAACTCGATTTTGGTGAATTTAAAATGAACGCAGATTACTCTTATACCAGTGATCAAGTGTTCTATCGTCAAGCTAGCTCCTCAAAAAGAACAGAAAGTGTTGACTATGCATTGTTAAACGGTCGTATTGCATTGAACGATATCAATATCGCTGGCTCGCAAACATTAGATCTAGGCGTTTGGGCTAAGAACCTAACAGGCGAAGCTTATCGCATCAACGGTATCCCATATTCGCCAGGTACTGCTGTTAATTACTACGGCGACCCACGCACCTTTGGCGCAGACGTTACCTATCACTTCTAAATCTCTACCAAAGCAGCGGCTAAGCCGCTGTTTTTTCTTATGGCTTTTTTACAAAAGCATTTACAACAACCCTAACAAGCTTCATCACTATCAAACCATTTGGTTGCTCCACAGTCTGCAACGATTCTGTGTAAGTGGTCACCTTGAGATCTTCCTCTGACATTTGCCTAACAACAGCTACGCTATTTGCGCCATTGATTCGAGCACTCTCAATAGCCATAATCGTTCCTATATCGGCACTTTGATTTTGTAGCGCACTTGCTGGTAGCCTTATACCTAAAACATCGGCAAATACTTCATCCATTTCTCCACCTGATAGAGAGTTTTGGCGCGTTAGTGAAGGGTGAATATTATCCAGTGAATAATCTTCTGGATCACTGGCAAACCCTGCGCTACTAATTAATATACAGGCGAGTATTCCGCATTTTTTATTCATAATCTTCCATCATTATTTTTAAAAAGCAGGTTAGACTAAACACTGCGATAAAAAATTCAGACAAGAAAATGACAATTGGTTAATATGCAGACATCTATCGGTGCATCTGATTTTTTCTATTGCCCAGACAACAACTACAATTTTTACCTTCTTTTTTTGGATGGGTAGGGAGACTTCCCTTTAAAATCCTCAATTCTATCCTCCCTATGACAAACTTTATGCCTTCACTAAATGATTGGAAGTTCTGAGAATTACCTTAACGGCACCGCTATTAATTGCTTTCGGTTTCTGCCTGAATGCAAAATCAATTAATAGGGATACCCTTAAGAAAACAGAATGATAAACACTTATTCAATTCAAAAAATTGCCTGTAATTATTCTACCCAGCATTGCGATAATGGTAAAAAAAGACTGTAGGTTTGTTTATATAATTGACGATAAATTTTTAAGGTCTCGTCATCCACATCTCCATCAAGGTTAATTCCAATATGGTTAGCGATCAATTGATCGTTCAATATATCGTCAACAGGCTTAACCAGAACCGAACAGAGTGTTTTTGTTTCACTTGCTATTGTATTTTCAGACAGATCATCCTGATCACTATTAAGCGTTAAAACAAGTTCATTTGCTTTGACGATAAATGGCTCAAAGTTTTTTTTGCATTCTTCCGTTTTAAAATAGTTAAAGTTACCCAGAGTTTGTATTAAAACAGCCTTTATCGTATCGTAATTTATGGTTTTGTAACCTGAACTGAAAGAAAGTTGAACGGGTACAATAAGAAAAAAAAGAAGAAGGGGCTTCATAGACTTTCATAAAATTTGTATTTCGGTCTATTGAGTCCAGCGAGAAATAAAAGTTCGAAAAATTGATGTACAGACTCAGTAGATTTTTCAAACAAACCCTCAATATACCCTCTACAAAAGGAACTAAATTAAGACTACGCATCTAAAATCGCATCGTTAGCTGACAATGGAATTAATGTGAAAGTTTACGGTGTAATTTTAATCTTTTTTTATAGCACTTTTTTAGCAGGGGCGAATACTATAGCTACGGGTCAACCGCTAGAAAACGATCTCGTGTGGATTATCAACAGGGATTTTTCCAAAAAGCATAGTGGAATTTTTACCTACAACATTGAAGAGCTGGACGCAGTCATGCTAAATGCGCTAGCAGGCAAAACCTCCATTAAAGACTGTGAATTCAAACAGATATTTCAAACATGTTATCAGCAATATCTAGAAAAAATCCCTGAACATATGGTTCAAATACATCATAAAACAAAGGATATTGCCATATATATCCATGCATTAATCAGATATACAGTGCTCAACTGAGACACATAGATTTCATTTCAGATGACCAGTAAATCAGGATTAGTACTGAAGAGCATCTCTAAAAATTGCTTTTGGCTTCTGTCAAAAAAGCTATTGACATTGTTTCTTAAAATAAAGATCTGGGCTCACAGAACCCAGATTTG
>CAKMZU010000002.1:0-3563 GCA_929200485.1 uncultured Gammaproteobacteria bacterium
GCATTGAGCAAATAGTCATCCCGATCCGCCCTAAACCACCGGTAATCAGGAAAACACGTTTGGTTGTATTGTTAAGGGGAATGAGAAGTTCCTTACCTCGTTTTTCATGGGACTCATTGAGGTAAATCTGTTGGTATCTGGGTACAAAGCGTTGAATATTTGTAGATTTTCTTTCTATTGCTCTTAGTGCAACGATTTTTTCACTATGCACATTATCAAAAAGTTCTTTGGATACTGCAGTAAATACCCTAAATAAATGGCTGGAAGTTTCAGCTTGCCTGCTATTGAGCTGCTCATCATGTAAACTTTCCCCAAGATCGATCAGCCGAAAATGGCAATGTGGGTTTTCTTGAGGGATGACAGTCAGAGGGCCTAAGAGCATCGCTTTGCTGGGGGATGCAGGTTCTCGATCTATACTAATATGCTGGCCTATTTGAAACATTCTATTGGTCAGGACAGTTACTGCCAGATCTGCATATTTGGGGTTACTGGAAAGCATTTGGCAAAGCAGAAACAGTTTCTTCCACTTCGCGTTAGCGGATAGTTGCAATGTTTCAGAGCCAATGGACATATCGGCGTTATCAAAGTCAGTATAAATCAAGGTTATCTTTGTATGCGTCTCATCCGTATCTTGAGCCCGTTTTGAATTCATTAATTGATCTAAGGCACTCTCGATTTTTTGCAAACGATCGCTTGATGAAAAATTCACGCTTGATGATATTGCACCCAATA
Organism: uncultured Gammaproteobacteria bacterium; assembly: GCA_929200485.1. Classification (GTDB taxonomy): domain Bacteria; phylum Pseudomonadota; class Gammaproteobacteria; order Pseudomonadales; family DT-91; genus CAKMZU01. Next base: position 733 of record CAKMZU010000002.1, read on the forward strand.
ATTCAAAGTACTCACCAAGGGCGGAATTTAACTGCATACATTGATTGTTATCATTGCCAGAATATTGATCAAAGCCTGCATCAATCACTAAGATTCGCTCGTGTTTTAGATCAATCGAATGGCTTGATTCTTTGATGGAGCCCGTGAGTTGCCAGCCTGGAATAAAATAGCGGGAATCTAAATCCAACAGTTTTTCTTCATGCGTTGTCTTTTGTAAATCAGTATCAGATGAAGCTTTTCTGGTTGGTAAGGAGTTGGCGGTCGGTTGAGCAAAACATCTTTTTTTATCCCATGCATAGGTAGGGCAGATACCACGCTGCTTGATAAAATCATCTTTGTTGTAAAGCAGGTGCCAATTGATCGGAGCAAAATCGTTTTTCCAGATTTCTCCAAGTGTGGATAAAAAGCTGGAAAGATCGGTATCGATAGCGCAAGCTGGATGCCGCATTGTATTTAATATCATCGTTTGAGATGAAGGGGTTGATTCAGATTGTGCTTTATATGATGAGGCAATCTGCTTTTTCGTTAGTGAAGAAAGTACCGTTCCTGGCCCTACCTCTATTGCAAGGGTTTTTTTCGGTGTCGCTGAATCTGATTTTTTTGATGCTATCTTGAACGAATGCGAAAAGTTACTGGCAAAGTCTACCAATGACGTCATATGTTCTGAGAAATAGTGGTGCCTATTTGTTGTTGTTTCTTCCTCATGAGGCTTACCTGTAAGATTTGAGAAAACGGTAAACTGTCGATGCTTTTCGCTAGCCGCGCGAATACAAATATCCTCACGTTTGCAAATGCGTGCCAGCTGTTCGGATGGGTCATTTAAAAAATAGGCATGGTGATTGGCCACGGGGGTTTTCACTTCTGCAGATTTAAAATGGAAAAGTGTTTCCAGAAATTCGCCACAAAGTGTCAACTCTTTTTTAAAGCCAGACAACACAATATCAACAGGGGAATTTACTGCGGCGATAGTGATCATGGCTTGATCGCTAACGTGTAATTCATCATCAGTGGCATGATTATCAGGCGCTTTTAAGCTGTGATGATTTTTTACAAAATGCTGAACCTTTTTCAGTAAAGACCCCATGAGAGTGGCATCATGATCCATGATGGGTTGGCCATAAAAACTCCACACACTGTCATTATTTATGATGCGTTTTTCAATCTTGAATGGATTGGTATTTGAAAACAACCTCTCAGTTGTAAATGCAACCCCTTGTGTTGATAAATGACGCATTTCATGCAGCATTTTTTTCCACAGTTTTCGCAGTAATAATTTGATGAGCCGAGCGTTTGAGCCTTGAACAGCAAGCATGCCAGTTAAGGGCTCAGGTGTTGATATTTTTATGGGTTCTAATTGCGTGTTTATGGAATATTCTGCACGCATCATCAAGAGCGCTCGAGTGGTAACAACAAACAGTGCATCTTCTAGCGACAAGCGCCCAGCAATACAAAGCGCAACATATTCACCCAGGCTATGCCCAATACAATGGTATTGAAGAGGTTTTCGGGCTGAATTTTTTTCTTCTATCGTGAGCAGCGAAAGGTACGTTTGTCCGAGTGCGTATTCCACAATGAAAAGAGAGAGTTGAATATAAATGGATGAATGAATGACCGCTTTCGCAGGCTTTTTGATGAAAAGCATGGAGGCAAAATTATCTAACATGAGCCAAATGTCATTGGGTAATGTCAATTCATTGCATTTGAACTCTTCAGTATAGTGTTGAACCCTTGGAACCACTGTTTCTCGAAGCATCTCGCTGCAGTTGTCGATATGCTGTTTGAATAAAGGCACAGATTCGTATAAGTCTGTTGCCATCTCCTCATGTTGTGAGCCTTGCCCGGGAAACAGCAGGACGATAGTCGTATCGCTTTGCTCCGCCTTAACTTTTTCAGGTTTCTTTTTCGTTTGATGAGCAGCTTGTTTAAGTGCCTTTACAATGGCCAATTTTTTCTCTTGAGCTGATTCTGTCCGACTAAATGCTATTGACAGAAATGCTCGATGTTCTAAAAAATGTTCTCGACCAAATAATAATGTTTTCGTCATGCCTTCAAAATTTGGCTGACTTTCTTTTTGAATACGTATGATGTGATTAGTAAGTATTCGGTCTAGTGATTCTTGTGATTTAGCTGAAAACAACAACAGACAACAGTGTTCTAACAGTCTGGAATCAGATTTTTGCGAAGTATCATTAGGCGTGGATGTTGAACGAATAGAGTTTCTTGATGACTGATACTGTTGCAATAATAAATAACAGTTAGTTCCACCTATCCCTAATGAAGAGGTTAGTGCAAATCGAGGGGAATGATTTTCATCGTCAGGAAAAGGGGTGTATTTATCCAGATAACTATCGTTAACACTTTTCTTGTTCTGATTTTTCTGATTAACAAGCCCTGATGTTTCTTCTGTAACAAGTTGGAAGCGGTTGTATTCATCGAAAACGTCAGACAGCGCCTCATTTGGGTTTTTAATATTGATGGTCGGCGGAATTTTTCCACTATTTACAACCATGGCTGTTTTTAATAAGCCCGCCATGCCGGCAGCAATGTTGGAATGACCGATGTTTGCTTTTACCGAACCAATGTAGGTTTTGGCATTTTTGTTATTCGTTGATTTATCGCAAAGACTTTCTGCCTGCTTAACTGCAAAAGTCATGGCTTCGACTTCAATAGGGTCCCCGACCAACGTGCCGGTTCCATGGCATTCAACATAACCTAATGTATTAAGAACCGGTGTTTCCGGGTGATTTAAGAAAGGGGTGAGACATTTGATAATAGCCTCACTTTGCCCTTGGCTGCTAGGCTCGCTGTACCCAAACTTGCGTTTTCCGTCG
>CAKMZU010000002.1:3573-16591 GCA_929200485.1 uncultured Gammaproteobacteria bacterium
TCGTTATTCCAACCTTGGCTACGAATTAACGCTAATATGTCATCCTGATCTCTTTGTGCATCTTCAAGTTTCTTTAAAAAAACAACGGCACAGCCATCGCTAAAAATCGTACCATCTGCAGTCGAATCAAAAGGTTTCACCTTGCCGCTTTTAGATAAAAAAGCACCTTCTGAAAACAGGTATCCTGCTTGTGGAAAAGTCAGTGATGAAGCACCCGCCAGCGCTCGGTCACAGTCTCCGCTCAGTATGGCGTTGCAAGCGGCTGCGATGACAGACAGTCCACTGGAGCAGGATGTTTGAATAGCAACAGCCGGTCCGTGGAGGTCCATAAGATGGGCGACTCGACTCGGCGCGTAATCTTTGTCATTGCCTATCTCGGTGATGTGAGCGAGTTGAGGATTTAGTTGTTCAGATAGTTGAAGCTCCCCCCCTTGCAGATTGTTAATAAGGTAGGAGGGTAGAAATAGACTGCCGAAAACGCCGGTCTGTGTCCCGTTTTGATCAAGTTTTGACGCGACGTAACCTGCGTCTTCCAAAGCTTCCCAGCAGCATTCAAGAAATAGTCGATGCTGGGGGTCAAGGTGGTGCGCTTCTCTTGCACTCATATTAAAAAATCGATAATCAAAATCTTCGACACCTTCAACGAAAGCACCTATTTTTCGATAATTCTCATCTTTAAGCTGGGTTTTGGTAATTCCCTTTGATAGTAATTCAGTATCACTAATATCCCGAAAGCAGTTGCGACCGGCTAATAAATTACTGAAGTATTCATCAATAGAATTAGCCTCTCCGGGAAAACGACAAGCCGTACCCACAATGGCTATGGCCGGTGGCTCAGTTGTATCCTTTTTGTTGTGTTGGTATTGGGTGCCATTGAATAACCTTTGTTTTTGTTTTTGTTTTTGTTTTTTGATAAAAGCTTCATCTGAGTCAGAAGCCTTTTCTAATTGTGATACTTCCGTTTTTGGCTTTTCTATCCATAGAAAATCCTGATTGGCAACTTTCTGCAATAAAAAATTGACGATTTCATCGACGCTGGAATGCTCGAATACTTGTGTGACTCGGATAAATCCCGTCTTCTTGTTAATACTTTTATTTGTTGAGGTTTGGTTTTTTTGTAAAACTGTGGTCAGTCGTTCGTTTAATAAGTTGCATAAACGAATCGCCAGTAGGCTTTGTCCACCAAGATCAAAAAAACTCATTGATTGATTAGGGATCTTAGTGTTTAGTATGTCATGAAAAGACTGCGTCACAATATCCGTTAATAACGCATGCCTTGTGTCTTGATGCTTGGGAAGCCGCGATTTTGTTGGTGAAGGCTCGGTCATTGTCAACGAAGCGCTCATTGCTGACGTGTTTAGATGGTTAAATGGCGGCAGCTTTTTTTTGTCTAATTTACCACTGATCTTATTGATAGGTAGCGTATCAAGTTCCATAAAAAAAGCTGGGACTGCGTAATGAGGCAGATTTACCCGTAAAAACTGACGTAACTTTTTCTCTAAACCATCACGATTAACCTTTTTGTTTAGCGTATAGTAGGCGACCAGATGCTCCGGTTGCTGTGTTAATGGCGAATTGACGGCAATGACACAGGCAGTATGGATATCAGGATAATCACACATGGCCGATTCGATGGCCCCAAGCACAACGGTATAACCTCTGAGCTTCACCATGTATTGGGTTCGGCCACAGATCTCAAGGTGACCATTGGCTAACATCCGACCGATATCACCTGTTCGAAACATCTTGGGTTCGAAATGCGTGTTTTTGTTCTGGCTATTCCACCACTCGATTTGACCTGCAGTGCACTTTTTGTGATCAAGCAGGGTATTGAAAAATACATCGGGAAGAAGCCGCTGATGTGTTCTTGATGGGTCGTTAAAATACCCGCACATTAGCGTTGGCCCTGCGACGAAAACTTCGCCTATTTGCCCTTTTTTGCACAGTGACCAGTGATTGGGATCGGATGCCTTGTTATCTGGAACGTCAACGATGTAGACGCGTTGATTGGCTTGAGGGAGTCCGGCTGAGGCAAATGCATGTGAAAGAAAAGGATTGTTGTTGGCAGATGAAGTGACATCATGTGTGCAAACATCCCAGGTTTCAGCGATGCTATAGTCATTAATCAGTGTAACCTGTGGGAGTTGTCTTTTTAGCTCGTTGAGGGTTTCAACCAGCAATACTTCGCCGTTGAGAACAATATGGGTGAGTTCAGGTAGCTGATGTGAAAGTGTCGTGACTGGCTCGACGCTTGATTTTGGTTCCCTGGACGTTTGTGCTGTTTGATGATTGTTACGATTTAGAATTTCGTTGCATAAGCTTGGTGTCAGTAACACCCGATTAATCTCATAAGCGGCTAAAAAATCAACTAATTCATTCGGCTCAAAAATAACCTCATCCGGAATTATAATAGCCGTATGCCCTCGCATTAATGGACGTAATGCCTCCCAAATAAAAAAAACCTTCATAGCCTCACGCTCATAAGTGCTATTACTATTTTTATATTGGAATTTTTCATAACGATAAAAAAAGCTGTTTATCATCGCTCGGTGATTATCAATAATGGCTTTAGGTTCGCCGGTTGTGCCACTTGTCATGCAAACAAATATCGGATCTTCGGGGCTAGGTTTGCAATCGGGCCTTCTTTTGTGTCTTTTGTTTATCAAATCCTGGATAGCATCTTCACAGCCGCTTTGAGGTTTATTTTCATCTATTAATAGAGGGATTGGTTCAAACGTGCGTGGTGTAGTGTCAACAGTTTTGAGTTGTGTTATTTGATGACCATCCAAATCAATGGTGGCAAGCAAGATTGGATCGTTGGATGGATTGCACTCAACGGCTGTGTTAATCCATTGCGTTGAACTAAACAGAATCACTGGTTTGCATTTTTGTAACGTCTTTTTAACCATGACGGTCGTAGAATGCGTTTCTATCGGTAGATAGCAGCCACCGGCTTTGCTAATACCCAGCATCAATATAAAGTACGCAATACTGTGTTCCATGTAGATGGCTATAAAACTGCTGCGTGTAAAGTCGGGTATATCATGTAAAAACTCAGCGACTCGTTCGGCGGCCAGATTCAGTTGCCAGTAAGAAATGTCATGCGAGGCAGCAGGGTCGACGACGGCTATGCGCTTTTGGGAATTCACATTCGATGATTCACCACTTGCAGATTTAGCTAACAATTGATCCTGTTTATCCATTGCGCAAAGCATTTGCTCAAACACCTCATGTATACACAGGTGTAATGGGTAGTCAGAACGTTGCGGGCCAATCAGGACAGAAGGTTCTAAGTTGTTAAAGCTTTTATCTATGCTTTTATTGATGGTATCTAACAATACGGTTAGCTGATCATGCCAATAAAAGTGGCCACCAGAGAATAGATGCGTTGAGGTGTTTGCTATGCTGTAACTGGACCAACGGGATAGCTGTTTTTCTGTGCAAAGTTCGTCTTTTTTTCCACCAAGCAGCGTTAACGGTGTTTTTTCTAATACCCAGGCATTATCGTTGATATTTTTTTTTTGAATGTTGGGTTTATAAGTCTCAGCCCATTCAAAATCCGCACGCAATACAGGCAGGTTTAATTTAAGTAACTCAGTTTGACTGTCACAATCACCCCCAACGGAATCAAGCTCTCTGAGAAGGCATAGCAGCTGTTCATCATCCCAGCGATACATGTCTGTGTTAATATCTTCTGGTGCACAATGAGCTGACAGAAATACCTGCAAAGCAGGGCAACCTTTTTCTTTTTCAAGAATGCGCGCGACTTCAAACGCTAAAAGGGCGCCTACACTATGCCCAAAGAGTGCAAATGGTTTGTCATGAATAAACGGATGCATACTTACGACGACATCTTGAGCAAGTCGTTGTATATCTGTATAGGGTGTCTCCTTTCGTCTAGTCCCTCGGCCCGGCAGGCAAAGTGCATATAATTCGCAAAGAGGCGAACTCTTTGTCAGCTGCTCATGATCTGATGGGGATAGGGAATGGGAGGAAATTGCCAGCTGACTTGATAAGTGTTCGTATGCACTGGGGCCTGCGCCACCATGAGGAAAACAAAAAAGTCGAGTCTTTGCCGATGGATGTTGATCATAACAAGCCCACCAGCGAGAAAGAAAATTGATTTGACGGTTTGGCATGGAAATTCTCTATGTGTTATCTAATGGCTTCAATATTTCATCAATACGCCTTTGTTAATGTGTTCGTATTGGCTCGTTATGCGAAGCCGGAAGCGCTCTTGATTTATCAGGGGTTTCTATGAACGTTTTGATATCAGAAATGGTCGATTGAATAATGGTTTCAACCTTATAAACCCATTGATTAAGCGTTTTTTCTTTGATTGATGAAAGTCTTCGCTGCAACCAAGAGATAACTTTTTTTTAAAATCAGGCCATGGGTATTGTTTGAATAAAAAATTCAATGAGACTGGGTTTTGTTGTAAATCAAAAAGAGTAAAAACAGTGCGTTGTGGATGAAGTGAAGGAATTGAGGCTCGCATTGGAAATCGCATGTCGACTAAAAAATAATACCCTTTAGATTCTTTTTGACGAAATTGTTCAGAAAAATAAATGCAAACATAGTTGGATTAATGTTCAAAGTGTCTTAGTGGGTAATGACTTCGCAGAAAATCTGATTTATGGTTATGACAAATATGCTCAAACGCTGTGCTTGCACAAAGGCTTAAACTTTCATTTTTCTTTTATAAAATGCATTCTCTAAAACGCTAGGAATGCGTCTTGAAGATGTCGAATTCGATCACGGTGAGCGAGTCTCTGAAATAGAGTAGTAGATTCTTTCCAAGTAACGAATTGAATGGCGTTGCAGAATTAGAATTGGCTTTTCCCTCTAAGGCGCCATTCCCAATTATTCAGATTTTCATCTTTAGAAATTGGACGGGCAAAATCCAAATACAGGGTATTGCCATCACTTGATCGGGCTGAATAAAGACGCAATCCAAATCCTACGGTTTGTAGCAGTTCGTTGTTATTGTCAACAAGATTCGCTTTGCCAAAGGTTTTACCCAAGCCATAGAAGAGTGCACCACCGACTTCAATTAGCTGGAACAGTGAGAGCTTGGGGTAGAAGCGTAATTCTTTTTTATAGACAAAAAAATGGTCGCCATGGCTATATTGAACCGGGTAGCCTGTTAATCCGGTATTGTCACCTAAAGTCACAGGGGATTCTGCATATTCATTTTCTGAGAATGTGAAAATCAATTTGCTGTACAGTGTGAACAGTGGGTGAGGGGTATAGAATAATTCAGAAATACCGCTGGCAACAAAGCGGCTTGAACCATTATCCAGCGCATTGCCTTCACCATGAAGTAAAAAAGCGAATAGCCAGTTTTTACTCATCCGCGTTGATTTTGTAAAACCGAGTGCCCAAATATAAGGAAAAGAAGATTCAGAAGGACTGATGTCTACACCAAAACGTGTCCAAAAATTTACCCCTAAATTAATATCTTCGATGCTATTAATTAAATAGATGTTCTGCATTTTGGTGTATTTATCAGACAGGTAGGAATACTGAATCCATGGGTAGCTATATACTCTATCTTCTGGCATGCCAGGTTCTTTAATGGTTTCAAATTCATTTTTATTTGAGGTAAAACCGAAGCGAAAACGCTCACGGTAGGTTTTGTCGGGATTGACACTGGCAAATCCCCACCAGAAGGATGAGTGTCGAATATTGTGTCTATATTGAGAGATGTCTTCGCCATTTTTACGTAGGGTCGTCAATCGTGATTCATTGTTAAAATCGAATGCAAAAGCCCACCGAGTATTTTTAGAGGCAAAAGGGCTTTCAATATCAAAAGTATGTTTATAACCATCGTTATTATTACTGATATTAAAAGCAGTATTTAGCAATAGGCCAAGCTTCATGGGGCTTTGTATGCCCACGACATAGCCGTTTCTATCGTTATTTGAAAAATAATTGACGTTTGAAGCAATGCCCGTTCCAAGAATGTTTCCTTCACCAATGCCAATACTCCAGCTGTTACTGCCACCTTTTCGGCCAAAGGAAAGATTGGGTTGCAGCGACCAGTTATCCCAGGTTTCGATAATCAGAGAGTCTTTACCGTCGGCATTGGTTTTTTTGGACACCTTCGCATCGCGTATATAGGGCAAACGTCTATAATGTCGCTCAACTTCATAAGGATCAAGTTTTGATCGGCATTGCCTAAAGCTTCCCATCGCCCGATTAAGAGTGGATTCTTTAGTCGTGACGTGTAAATCGTTGGCAATGCCTAATGCCCAGAAATAATTAGGCTCTTCTTTGGAGAATACATTGTTGGGGATGAATTCTATGTTGATGGGCTCACAGGCCTTTTCGGCAGCATTTTCCGCTACAGGAAGCGTAGATGCAGATTTGCCTGATTCAGCGTTTTCTGAATCTGCAAAGACCTTGCTTGAATCTGTCGCTAGAAAAAGCAGGCAAGGGAATAGTAGAAGAAACCAATAAAGGCGGATCAAAATCGGCGCTCATTTTTTATAATTATTGTTGTGTTAATAAGTATGGTTGAGCCTGATTGTGCCGTTGGCAGATAAGCTTACAGTCTCGTCATGGATGGTTTGAGTTATGGTTGAAGTGTCTTTTATAACTCTTTGTTAAATAGATGTTTTTTTGGTGAGTAGGCAATATGGCAAATTTAAGTCTATAGTGAAGGTTTATTTGGTTAAGTACTGAAACAAACCATTAAACCTCAACAGATTATGCCTTTGGATACCCGGTTTAGCTTTACTTTCCTGCTGATTATCATCGGCATTTTTCAATCCGCAGCATTGGCCAGTAATTGGCAATCGATAAAAGCGAAAAAGCGACTCAAAGTAGTCATCTCTCAACCTTTCTACACTCCTTTACCAAGAACAGGCAGTAACAAAGTACGGGAGCATCGTGCGATTGTTGACTTTGCCAAGAGCAATGGATTGAAAATTAACTGGGTAACTGCCTCTACCCCTAATGATGCGATTGAGTCGGTAAAAGAAGGGAAGGCAGATATTTTTATTGGTAATGTTCTAGAGCCTTCAAAGACCGGTATGCCTTTTGAAGGGGTTAGCCTGACCTTGCCTCTATATTTGAGTAATGATTACCTTGTCGCTAATAAACGCATCAATCTGGCATGGCTTTCAAGCCTTTCCGATAAGGTATTGGGTGTTAAAAATACAGTTCGCCAAAAGGAAATAGCTAAAGCAATACAGGGGAAATTTCCGAGCCTTAAACAAGTTAGCCTTTCTGAGACAGATGAAGGCGATCTTTTATACCGGAAAATGACACAGCGTTACGACTTTATTATCTTATCCGGTGATGAAATAGATAATGACCTGACCTATCGAAATGACATTCAAAAATATAAAGTAGTTTCTAAAGATAACCCTGTAACCTGGGTTGTTAACTCGAAAAATAATCAGTTACTCAACCAATTAAATCTATTTATACAGATACAGAAAAGTAATGAAAATAAAACACCGCCGGTTCGTGTTGGGTTATTAAATTCCTATGATGGCTTATATTTGTTGCATGGTGAAAAAAAAGGTTTTCACTTCGATTTAATTAATCAATTTTTTTCATCTCATAAAATTCCATTTACCTTTCACTTTGCTGATTCTTCCCGAGAGCTAAAAGCCTTGGCTCAGGAAGGAAAGATTGATTTGGCTGCGCATTTTTTTACCCATTCAGATACGCTTTATTCTAATCTTCAGGCAACGGATGAATTTCTTCGATTGTCTAACCTTTTGATCATTAATGAATCTGGCAAGGACGTGAAAGAGTTAAAGGATGTTAACGGCCGATTTTTATCTATCCCAAAGGGGTTTGAGGATAATGAAACCTTAGAATTTCTTAAACAAGCACACCCATCGATTAAATTCCTTAAAATGAAAAAAGCTGTGCCTTATCGGGAGTTGATGCGTAATGTCGATCGTGGTATCTATGATATGACTATCGTGCCGGGGTTTATTGCCAATAGCCCATATCAAGGTTTAGGGCAACAAGTTAAAGCGTTGCCGCTAGTCCCACAAAAATCTTATCGGTGGTTAGTCGGGCAGGAACATGACTATCTTTTGCCGATGATTTCAGACTTTCTTCGGACAGGTATCGGATCGCAGGCATACGGAAAATACTATAAAACCCATTTCGAAAAGCCTCTGCTTGGCAATATAAAAAGTCGGGAAGCGCTTTTTCAAGATGAAAACGACAACGAGAGGTATATGCCTTTCGATGATTTTATTCGCAAATCTTCATCAGAGCACCCGATAAACTGGCGTTTATTTGTTGCAACTCTGGTTGAAGAAAGCGGCTATGATTCAACCTTTGGCGCGTCAAACGATGGTGTCGGTTTGCTTCAAGTACCCCCTTTTATTGCTGGTCGCCTAGGGTATTATGAACTTGAATCGCCTGAGAACAATATCTTGGCTGCGCAGGCCTATCTTAAATGGATTGATCGGCAGTTAATGGCTTATGGTATAAAGTCATCTCAACGGCGGTGGTTTGTATTGGCCGCTTTCCGTGTTGGCTTAAGCCATGTTCAAGATGCAATTCATCTGGCCCATAAGCAGCAATTATTAACCTCTGAATGGTTTGGGCATGTCGAAAAGGCAATGGGGCTTTTAGAGCGGCCAGAATATCATAAAAAATCTCGTTTTGGTTATGTGGCGGGTCAAGATGTTTTGAGCTATGTTCGCTTAATTCGAGATCGTTACGGCTTGATGAGGCTCGACCCGCTTTCTTTAAGGTCTAAACAGCGTGAAAAAACCAGAGATGAATTTTTGTTTTTAGGGCAGAATAAATTAACCGCAGAGACTGTTTTGCCTCGTAAGATACAAAAGTCGTTGACGTTGGAAGCTCACCATCCGGCCAAACAAAAGAGAATAGAGAAGCGGTTACTGGAGCAACTTGGCGTATCAAAAATACTTGAGCCTATCTGGGTACCATCGGATAGCCATTCATTAAAAAGTTACCCAGCCCGGGATTGAACCCAAAGGGGCTTTTAGTGTCTATCTACCATTGAATTGAGCATCAAATTTATGCAAAAAGGCATTAAACAAATTACTCAAGTGATTGCTCATCGAAGTCAACGTACTCGGGAGCAATTTGAGCAGAGAATCGCTAAAGCGCGTGTGTCGGGTGTTACAAGGCGTGAACTTCCCTGTGGCAACTTTGCGCACGGTATTGCAGCCTGCGATTCATCGCAAAAAGATCTTTTAGCCAAATCCGGTGCTGTTAATCTCGGTATCGTAACAGCCTACAATGATATGCTTTCTGCACATCAGCCTTACGCCACTTATCCTGATAAGATTAAAGCGATTGCAAGAGCTAATGGCGCGAGCGCTCAGGTTGCGGGTGGCGTTCCTGCCATGTGTGATGGTATTACACAAGGAATGCCCGGCATGGAGTTATCCCTGATGAGCCGAGATGTCGTGGCGATGTCAACGGCTATTGCCTTGTCGCATGATATGTTTGATGCAGGCTTAATGCTTGGCATCTGTGACAAAATTGTTCCAGGCCTGCTTATCGGGGCGTTAAGTTTTGGTCACTTACCTGTGGCCTTTATTCCAGCAGGACCCATGCCATCAGGACTCAGTAATCCTGAAAAAGCCAAGTATCGTCAAGCTTTTGCAGAAGGGAAAATAGACAAAGAGAAAATGCTTGAAGTAGAAAGTGCAGCGTATCACTCACCCGGTACCTGTACATTTTATGGCACAGCCAACAGCAATCAAATGCTGATGGAAATCATGGGATTGCAGCTGCCTTCAAGTTCTTTTGTCAATCCAGATGATCCTTTAAGGCCCTTGTTAACAGAATATGCGGTAAAGAAAACGATTGAAGCAGCTGAAAATAAAACCCATTGTTTAGCTGAGATTATGACAACGGAAACCTTAATCAATGGTTTGGTAGGACTATTGTCAACCGGCGGTTCGACAAACCATCTGATCCATCTGGTCGCTATTGCTCAAGCGGCGGGTATTCTCATTAACTGGCAGGATATTGCTGATCTTTCAAAAATTGTACCGCTGCTTTGTCGGATTTATCCTAATGGTCAGGCGGATATCAATCATTTTCATCAAGCAGGCGGTATGGGGTTCCTGATTCAATCGCTTTTAGCGCAAGGGCTTTTGCATGAAGAGGTGGTCACTGTGCTAGGGAAAACGGGACTATCACCTTACGCTAAAGCTGCATCAATCAATGATGAAAAACTAGTCTATGTCGCATCCCCTAAGACTTCTTTAAATGATCAGGTGCTCAGAGATGCTAAAACGCCTTTTCAAAAAACAGGGGGGTTACAGTTATTAACTGGGAATTTGGGACGAAGTGTCATTAAAATATCGGCTGTTGATCCTAAATACTGGACGATGGAAGCACCAGCGAAAATTTTTGATAGTCAGGAAGCGCTTAAACAAGCCTTTGAAAATGGTGAATGTCAGATGGATTTTTTCGCTGTGGTCCGATTTCAAGGTCCAAATGCGAATGGCATGCCGGAGCTACATAAATTAATGTCAGTTTTAGGGGCGTTGCAGGATCAGGGTTTTAATGTAGCGCTAGTGACGGATGGCAGGCTTTCAGGCGCTTCAGGTAAAGTGCCCTCAGCCATTCATATGACACCTGAAGCACTAAATGAGGGGTTAATCGCTAAAATTGAAGAGGGGGATCGCTTAAAACTGGATGCAGAAAACGGCGAATTGAACCTGCTGGTCGATGAATCGGTGTTGCGTCAACGCTCGGTGGCATTACCTGATTTATCGGGGAATGACGGCGGCATGGGACGAGAACTTTTTACATCGATTCGGAGCACCTTAACCTCGGCAGAATCAGGCGGTAGCTTTTTAGGTAATCTACAGGGTGATGTTAAATGACAGAAAGGGATGCTGATGCGAGAGATGTTGAACTTGATGATTTTGAAATCAGAGATTTTGATATTGTTATCTTTGGTGGCGCTGGGGATTTGTCAAGGCGCAAGCTGTTCCCTGCATTGTTTAAAGCCTATCTTAATGGTCAAATCTCAGAAGAAACTCGGATTTTCCCCGCCTGCCTGTTAAAAGAAGAGGCCGAATCTTTAGTCTCAGTGTTGCAACAACAATTGATTACAAGCTTCGATACGCCTGAGCACAAAAAAAAGTTAAAGCTATTCGTAAACTTGATCCATCCTGTGATTCTGGATATTACAAAAAATGATTCGAAATGGCAGGCATTAAAAACGCAATTATCGGCAGATTCGAAAAGGCCCAGATTGTTTTATATGGCGATCCCTCCGGGTGTTTTTGAGAGCTGTTGTAAAGTCGCTCATAAGAATCAATTGATTCACAGTAATACCCGTTTAGTGGTTGAAAAACCCATAGGTTTTAATCTGGAGACGGCAGAACAGATTAACCGGGTCATGAGTCAATATTTTGATGAAGAAGCTATTTTTCGAATTGATCATTACTTAGGTAAAGAAACAGTTCAAAATCTACTGGCACTGCGGTTTAGCAATACCATTTTTGAAAAGCTGTGGAACGGAGCATTCATTGATCACGTGCAAATCAGTATTTCTGAAACGGTAGGCCTTGAGAATCGTGTCGATTTTTATAATCAGACAGGCGCGTTACGGGATATGGTTCAAAACCATTTACTCCAGCTGTTGTGTCTGGTGGCTATGGAGTCCCCAAATAAATTAAATGCTAAAAATATTCGAGCGGAAAAAATTAAAGTACTTGAAGCGCTCAGACCTATGGACAAAAAAACGATTAAAACCCATACCGTCCGAGGGCAATTTGTTGCCGGTCAATTAGATAAAGCGCTTGCTCCAGGTTTTCTCGAAGAGCTTGGGGTGTCGGAAAGTGATACGGAAACTTTTGTTGCCCTTAAGGTTCATGTTGATAACTGGCGTTGGGCGAATGTCCCGTTTTATCTCAGAACAGGTAAGCGACTCAATGAACGTGCAGCCACCATTGTGATTCAGTTTAAATCGGTTTCTCATCAAGTCCATGAAGGAGCAGTAGGTGATGTGAGCCCAAATAAGCTAATTATTCGCCTGCAGCCGACAGAAAGTATTGAGATGACCTTAATGACGAAGGATTTGTCGAGCCATAAAACTCGATTAATGCCACTAAGTCTTAACTTAAACCTGTCTGAGCAATATCAAAATCTTGAGAATACTAGCGATGCTTACCAGCGTTTGATATTGGATGTGGTTGCAAATGATCCGTCGTTATTTATTCATCGAGATGAAGTTGTGGCTGCCTGGCAATGGATCGATCCGATTGTAGATTATTGGAAAAAGGGGGAAATTCCCCCGGAGCTCTACCGTACAGGATCTAATGGCCCTGATAAAGCGAATCAACTGATGGAAAGTGATAATAGAAAGTGGTTTTAAATCAATAAATAGAGATGCTTTTATTTTTTTATGGTTAATGAACATTTTTTTCATGATAAAGCTAGCTGGCTTGATGCGGCAATAAACTATTGTGCTGAATGTTTGGCAAACGCGGGAGAAAATAAATCAACCGTTTATTTATCTGGCGGGAGCACGCCAGTGCCATTGTACAAAGCGTTGTCCAGACTTGATATACCCTTTGATGAATTTGATTGGGGGTTAGTTGATGAGCGATGGGTTGAGTCATCTCACCCAAGAAGTAACTATCAGGCTATCAATCAAGTGTTTGCTGAGGCAGAAGGATTTAGTCTACTGCCTATGAAAAATCAGGCGCAAACACCACAGCAAGGCCTGCCTAAAGCGGAAGAAGCCTATCAAGGTCTTTCAAATGAGGTTCGTCTAACTATTTTGGGTATGGGTGATGATGGGCATACCGCCTCTTTTTTTCCAAATGCTGAAGGTTTGGCTGGTGCGCTAGATTTAAACATGGTTAATAAGGTCGCTGCGATTAATGCCATTCCATCATCAGTCACTGGCAGTGAAATTGAGAGAGTCACTTTAACCTTGCAACATATATTAAGTAGCGAGCATATTTTGTTGCTAATATCGGGTGAGTCAAAAAAAACACGCTATTCCGAAGCATTGGCAGCAGGGGATTTTTTTTCTTTG
>CAKMZU010000002.1:16601-17908 GCA_929200485.1 uncultured Gammaproteobacteria bacterium
GTTGCTGCGCTATTACAACAGAATCAGAAAGACATTGATGTTTTCTGGTGTCCATAAGATGACATAAAAAAGGTTGAATTATGTGGGACATGAGTGACTGTATCCCTGAAAAAAGTATTGTGCCAGTGTTGGTTGTTGATGATTTATCCAATGCTGAACCTTTGGCAAATGCGTTAATTGAAGGGGGAGTTCAATCGATAGAAGTTACCCTGAGAACAACAGCAGCACTCTCTGTGATTGAAAAGATAAAAAAGAATTTCCCGGCGCTAAAAGTCGGAGCGGGCACTGCAAACACGGCTCAGTTATACTCAAGTGCCGTGGATGCGGGGGCTGATTTTGTTATGACGCCAGGTTTTACCGAATGTTTAATTGAACAATCTATTGTCCATGACGTGCCATTTATCCCTGGTGTTTCAACACTCTCTGAAATGATGAGGCTCAAAGATAGGGGGTTTAGAGTATTAAAGTTGTTTCCTGCTGAGGTTGTTGGTGGTTTAGGGTTATTAAAAGCTGTCAATGCTGTGTTACCTGAATTAAGCTTTTGTCCAACAGGAGGTGTCAATGAGCAGAATGTTAAGGATTACCTTTCATTAAACAATGTGACAGCGATAGGTGGTTCATGGATTGCGACAAGGGATGATATTCACAATCACCGTTGGGATGTGATTAAAAAGAAGGCCAGTGGATTGCGCTAACTGTAAAAAGGTATGTCTCAGTCGACGTCTTTAACCTTTTATAATCCTCTGTTTATTTTGGATTATTTTTCTTGCATT
Source organism: uncultured Gammaproteobacteria bacterium (assembly GCA_929200485.1). Classification (GTDB taxonomy): domain Bacteria; phylum Pseudomonadota; class Gammaproteobacteria; order Pseudomonadales; family DT-91; genus CAKMZU01. The sequence continues at coordinate 17,375 of CAKMZU010000002.1, forward strand.
CACTTTGAACGTCTCGGATAGCTTTGGAAACCTCTCAAGTAAGGCAAGCCAGAACTGATTAAATAACTCTTCATTGTGTGTGATTTGATTAGTATATTTTTGGGTATAAATAACCGGAGTTTTTCTTCAAGTAGTGCCTCTTCAAGTTTATTGACTTTGCTTTTGAGGTTTTCATTTTCTTCTGATAGCTCTTTTTCTTTTTTAATTAGATGTTGGTTGTGAATAATAGTTTTTTTCCGATATTTTTTTGCCTCATATTTATTTCTTGTGCGTCTCAAATCTTTTCTAAGCCTCTTTAAATCTATTGTAGCTTCTGACAGTTTTATTGAAAGTTCATCCTGAATAAATTTGTTGTCATTTATTTCTTGAATTTCTGCGATTCTAATTAACTCGTCTATATAGTTATCATCAAGAGCTTCATATAAAGAAAGATCTTCTATAGCGAATATTTTTTTAATGGTTTCAGTATCATGTTTCTTAGTACTTATTTTATTTCTCTCGTGAAGGCCATGTTTTTTATTTTCTGTTATTTTA
>CAKMZU010000002.1:17918-18815 GCA_929200485.1 uncultured Gammaproteobacteria bacterium
ATTTTAGATAGTAAATCTTCTATTTTAAATAAGAGGATTTTTTTATCTATTTTTATGTCTGCCATTTTTGTAATGTCTTCAGTTTTTTTTTGTTTATTTTTTTTCTATTTTAAAATCTATTTCTTTTTTTTTATGTTTTGATATTTTTGTTTTTATTGTTTTTTCTTTGTTCGGTGTTTTTTTTGTCGGTGAACAATAACTCAATTTATTGCTTGTTGTTATAATAATGAATATAAGTAGTGAGTTGATTAATGAAAAATGATTTTTCATGAGGGTTTTGAAGACGTTCAATTTTTTAAATCCTTAAATATGTTAGGGTGCCCGCGAAGCCGTAAGGCTAGGAGAAAATAATATGAAACAGTATCAACTTTTTTTACCCTTAACTTTGCTTGTAAGCATGCTACCTATCCAGTCGTTCGGACATGGATGGACAGACTTCCCAAAAGCCAGACAAGCCATCTGTGCCGATGATGGGGGGTATTGGTCAACTAATGGCGAAGCAATGCCTAATAATGCTTGCCGCAACGCTTTATTAGAATCCGGAACCTATCCTTTTGTTCAAAAAAATGAATTTGCAGCAAATGTCATTGATTACACTAATCAAGCAGCGATTGAAGCGGCTGTCCCTGATGGTATGCTATGTGGTGGAGGATCAGTTGCTAAATCCGGGATGAATATTCCTTCGCCTGATTGGCAAAAAACGGCTATGGAGGCAGGTGAGCATACCTTGAAATTTCGGGCAACTGCACCTCACAACCCAAGTTTTTGGCGAATTTATTTATCAAAGCCAGGTTTTGACCCTGAGACGGATCGTCTAGGCTGGTCAGATCTTGAGCTTATTCAAACTCACCGCAATCTTCCTGTGAATAGTGGCTATTATGAAATGCCAATCACATT
>CAKMZU010000002.1:18825-24012 GCA_929200485.1 uncultured Gammaproteobacteria bacterium
CCCCGCCGATCGCACAGGTGACGCGATTTTATTTGTGCATTGGCAACGAGCAGATCCAGCCGGTGAAGGTTTCTATAATTGTTCGGATATTCGTTTTAGCGACTCCACTGATGGGGGTACAACAACTGATCCTGAGCCTGCGCCTGAATTGGTGAGCATTGGTTATTTTGTTTCGGCAGCTCATAATATTGCTGAAGCCGGTGATACAGTGAAATTCAGATTATTTGATGAAACCGGTCAAGAAGTGTTTGAAGAAAGCGTAGTGATTGATAGCAATAATGATGACATATCACTTTGGGCTAGAGATTTAGCCTTAAAAATTAATGATATTCATTCGGATACTGCCTTTATTGGGTTTTGGCATGATGCGATGAATCACTTGATGCTGGATCAAACCAATATATTAAATAATAAAGTCTGGGCAGAAAATACTTCGTTTACTTTTTCAACATCGGTGATTAAAGCGGATGATACCGATACTGATACTGATACCGATACTGATACCGATGGTGATGGTGATAGTGATAGTGGTTCTGGTAATGGCAATTCAGGTGATGGTCATACTGATAATGGTGATTCAGATAATGGAAACTCAAGTTCAAATGGTAGCAATACTTGGGATGAAAATACCATTTACACAGCTGGTGATAAAGTTGTTTATGAAGGAATTCAATACACAGCGGGGTGGTGGACCAAAGGTAATCAACCTGATTTAGGTGGCGCCTGGAAAGCTGATCAAACGGCAGGTGCTACAAGGACTTGGAAATCGGCTGCTGTTTATGTCGGTGGCGATGTGGTGACACATAATGGGCAGTCTTGGGTAGCCAAATGGTGGACTCAAGGCAACGAGCCGGGTCAGTCTGATGTGTGGCGCTTGCAATAGTCTTCTGTTAACAATTAATGATGGTCATGAAATCTGACCATCATTAATTAAATTTTTAGACTAAATTTTAAATTACTCGACATTTCTCCCATTAATACTTTTCATCGTTTTTTAGTTGCAAGGCAAAGAGTCCCTCCCGACATGCCTAAGGCGACTTCTTTTTAAAAAGTAACAGTTCTTTTTAAGCTGCACTGACAAGTCATATTTTCATATTTTTTTAAACTAATGAATAGAATTTATGTCTATAAATACAATTACTATCATTAATGCTTATGATTATCGATATTATTATCTAAATTGATTACTGTAAAAATTTGATCATTTTGAAAGTGAGTTTTCCTCAGTCGAGTTAGATTTAAAAATCTCTTTCGGCCGAAAGCAAAAAATAGTTATGGGTAATCGATTTTGATTGCTTTTAACTGTCAATTAAATAGTTGTATTTTCTTTTCTTTTCTTTTGTTTTTATTGATTGATTTCAATAGTAGTTAATGTCTATTTAATGTTTGGTTTTGTCTGTATTTTTGAAAAGGTTGAAGGTGATATGAGTAATTTTTACTTGTCTGTTCTTTGTCTTTGTCTTTGTCATTGTTTTTTAAATAGTACTTATGCTCACTGGGATTATGATATCAATAATCATGATGATACAAGGAAACATAATCTTGAACCATATACGAGTATGTCTGATTTTTTAAAAAATGGGGCTGATAAATATTGTGGAAATTATTATGAGAAACATAGACCAAAGCAGGAAGGTTGCATTATTTCATATACTAAAAGATTAACTGATGAGCCTATAGAGCAACTTTATGATCTCTATAATGGTTTATCGAAAAATGTAACTGATTTATATAAAATGTTAGAGGAGCGCTTGCAATCAATTGGTACAACGTCGAATCCAGCGGTGGCGTCTACAAAGAAGGTGATTCAAAACGCGACGCAATCAGCTGTCAATAATATGAGTAGCTTAGCCTCAGAGTCCATAGATAGTCGTTCAGATTCAGAGTTGACCGATTGGTTGTATCCTGTTCTCGGGTGTGCACTTGGAGTTGTATTTGGTATTTCTGTGGTGGTGGCTTATAAAAAAGGTTATTTTGGAAGGGCTCTTGCATATTTCTCTCGCAAGCAAACGCAAGCATATAATAGCAGTTTACATACGACTGAAGCGCAAATTTTGCCTAGTACGTCTCAAGATACCTGTGAAGTTTACCTTGTTCCAAATGATTCTGGGTCATCTGCCCAATGTGCAAATACTGAGGGGCATCAATATGAAGAGTTACAGTTAAAAGATGTGGCTTGCAATTTTGATGGTTCAAAATCCTGTACTGTTAATGTTCCAGAATATTAGGTGGATATTTTCTTTTAGGGTAATTATTTTAGTGCTGTTAAATATTTTATTTTATGGGTTATAAAATATTCTAATTCTATTTTATAGTTTGTTAATATTTTAGTGTTATGAAACTTTATATTATTAATACTCATTAATTAACGGTTAATGCATCTTTTATCTGTGTTTTCAAATAATTTGGATAAAAAATATCAAGAGCAGAAAAGGTGTTGTCATAATAGTGGTCAATCCAAAGGCTTTTCTTTTTTGGTGAGAAAGTTTCCAAATTTGAAGCAGCGCCTGTAGAGTTTGAAAATAACAGATCGTTTAAGTTTGAAAGAAAGATTAACATTGATAAAAGCAATGAGATCAACCCAGACACAAAATCTGGTTTACTTAAAAGATTTAAAAAGCACTTTGCTGTAGGTTTCTAATATCTTGTTTCTAATGTTTTAGAGTGGGCGATGGGTTTATCAAAGATTAACAGAGGATATTTGTAATTTTATCTCATGAATTTGGAATTTCAGTAAAAGTTACTTCTTCTTCGATTCACTATATACTTTACGAAGTTTGTCAGCCATTGCTTTTGATTTGGCCTCGCTTAATCCAGTCTCTCTATATTCTGATTGATTAAGAGAACTTTTTAGCTTATTAGCTAATACATGCTTACTTATCGTGAGTTGATGGATAAAGCGTTTACAGTGCCGGCACATTAACAGGTGCATTTTGATGGCTATTTTTTTACGAAACGGCAAAGCATGATCAATGTAATCATTGGCGTACTTTTCTGTCAGATCTTTACATTTCAGCATTATTTCTTTAACACTCGCCGGTTTGTTCAAAATGATCAATCATTTGATAGACTTTGTTTCTACTCCGATGGATCAATACTCTGAGGTTGGCATGGGAAAGTTCTAGAATATCGCAAATTTCCTCAGTGCTGGCACCGATAAAATCCCTAAGCATCATGACACTTTTCTGGTTTTCGGGTAAGTTTTCAACGGTTTTATCAAGGCATTCTCGAAACTGCTCAAATCCCATTAACTCTTCTGGCGAACTATCTTCCCAGTGTGTTGGTGGAATTGCCCAATGCCCATTTTCTTTATAGTGCTCTTGCGGGAATAGGTTATTTTCTTTTAATTCATCCAGCGAAACTTCTTTACCATTTTTTCTAAGCTGCATTTTTGCTTTATTAGCGGTGATGGATAAAACCCAGGTTTTAAGGCTGGATCGTTGATTAAATTTGCTTATTTGCAAAATGGCATCGATTAAGGCGTCTTGAACGCATTCTTCAGCTTCTGATTCTGCAACAAAAGTCATGGCAAACTGCGTCATTACCGGCTGAAACTGCCGTACAAATTGTTCAAAAGCAACAGGCTCTTCTCTTAAAATAGCTGAAATCAGTTCACCATCAGATACTATGTCAGAATTTTTTATTGTTTTGGATGATGCCAAAACCTGCTCTCCCAATTAAGCTTGAAGAGATTTTACACTAAACAGTGAGCTTTAGAAGAGCAGGGGGCTTTCATATTTTAGTTATATTGATTCTTATGGTGGGTTGGTCAAAGCGGTGAGATTCATTCAGTACGGATTGACTTAACCCTTGTGCTTTGGTTAATACACCTTGGTGGAAAGTCACTTTGTCAGGGATTTCCAAGCGTTCACGGTTAAATCCTTGACCGCCTGAGGCAGGCCCTGGAATGGTACTGGCTAACTCATCGTTAATTTCAGTGCCTGAATCCCAAACGGGTCCGTTAACTACGATAGACTGAGCAGAAACCATAGAGCCTAAATCATAAGCGCCAATACCGGTAAAGGCATCATTGGTATTTTCCAGCATGCTGGCAACGGTGAGCTTAGGTGCCTTAATGTCAGTCCCAATCGTTAAACGTATAGAGCTTCCGGGTTGAATAACAGACCCTAGAGCATAATCAATACTCCCTGAATAGATCTGGATTTCACGGATCAATTCGCTGGTTACGCCACCTTCAGCTAATGCTTCAAGGCCAGCAGTGGCAGGTTCGCCTTCGGTGAATGCTGCATAGCCATCATCATGAAGAATGACAACCGGCGGGGATAATGGCTGGTTTGTTGTTAGATTGGTCAATGTGACTTCATAAGTCTGCATTTTTACCGTTGGTGTTTCACTGTTATTTTTACCCTCTTTGTTTTTCTTGGAGTGATTATCATTGTTATCACAACCTGCCAGGACAATGGATACCAGTGCAGCGATTAAGACAGAGGATTTATTAATCAACATACTTTTTATAAACATAGAAAAGTCCTTTTATTTAACAGTGATAACCAAGCGAGCAATAGGGTTTAACCACCGGTGCTTGCTTGCATCAATATCACTGGTGCCGCCAGATGCATTGAGATCACCTAGATTGCCTCGATGAATATGCACAACGCCGTTTTCATCGCCGGTATTGGTTACACCTGTTCCACCGGAAGTGACAACACCTGAATCACCTGGTTTTCCAAAAGTTGTCACAAAAGGTGCGTTAGGAATAGAAGAGGCTAGCTCATTGTTATTTTCTGTGCCTGCATCATAGGCATTGAGGTGAATAACATAAGTGCCTTTGGTTTCTGGAATTTTCCAGCTGTCAAGGCCGACAAAGCCATCGTTGGTAGGAAGTAGCATACTCGCTAATGATAAGTACCCATTGCTGTCATCGGTGGTCAGGCTAATAGTAAAAGAATCTCCGGGGGCAACTGGGCCGTCACTTGCGTCTTCAGCAATGTTGGCCGATGCATTGAGTAAATTGGTGCTTGCAACACCTGTATCACCACCTTCTGCTAATGCTTCAAGTGCTGCCGATGCACTTTGCCCTGCGCTAAATAATTCACCTTGCGTGCTGTGTGCAGCAATAAGCACAGGCGTAAAATGAATCCCTTGGGTAGCGTTCGTTAAGCTAATTTCAAGCTCTGCAGCTTGAGCAAGAGAGGTGAAGCTGGCAACTGTGAGTAAAACTTTTTT
>CAKMZU010000002.1:24022-31186 GCA_929200485.1 uncultured Gammaproteobacteria bacterium
TTTAACCTGTTCTGTCCATATTCATTGAATGAAGTTTTTTTAGTCGCGAGATAACTCGCAATACTAAGCTTAGTTGCAGCAAGATTTAAAATGTTACAAAGTGGGTTAAATTATTTTATGGAATTTATTTTAGATTTTTTTGGTAGCTAGGCTTTGGTCAATTTGTGTATTGTTGATAGCTACCGATGAGCGACATGCTTATCGTTCAATCGAAGGGTTTCTCTTGTTGAGGTTCCCAATCGACCGAGTTGGCGTATTTGAATAAAGGGTTAACTGAGGCTATTTAGCAGGTGGCGAATTTTAACTTCGCATTCCTCAAATTCATTGTCAGCAGTCGAATCTGCGACTATCCCTCCACCAACATTCGCCGTTAGGGTATTGTTATGGCAAGTCAATGTACGTATAGCGATATTGGAATCAAAATTACCGTTATTGCTCGCGTAAAATAGTGATCCACAGTATGCACCGCGAGGATGTGGTTCAAGCGTGTTGATAATTTCGCAGACACGTTTTTTTGGGGTGCCAGTAATTGAGCCGCCAGGAAATGCTGAAAAGAATAAATCCCATATCGTTTTACCATCAGCTAACTCTGCTGAAATAGTGCTTGCCAGGTGATGTACCGATGGGAACGATTCGACCTCACAAAGTTTATCGACTTTGACGGAATGTGGCTTTGCCATAATTGACAAATCATTGCGCAGTAAATCGACGATCATGACGTTCTCTGCACGGTTTTTATCAGACGCCTTAAGCGTATTAGCCAATGCTTTGTCATTTAGCGGATTATTGGGGGCTCTTTTGGAAGTGCCTTTAATGGGTTTTGTACTGACTTTTTGGTTGTTTGCTTTTAAAAAACGTTCAGGCGATACGCTCAGGATTTGGTACTCATCACCATTAAGATACGCCATAAAAGGATTGGGTGATTTTTCTCTCAGTTGTTTATAGGCAGAGAAAGGGTTGCCTGAGTAGGTTGCTTTAAAGGGGAAGGTGTAATTTACCTGATAACAATTCCCTTCGTTAATATGGTGCTTGATTTGATTAAAGCTTGATTGATAGGCGGTTTCATCGATCAGAGGGGTAAAAGGTGTGTCTGTTTTTGTTTGTGTCAGTTCTATTGCTTTACTTAGGCAGGATTTAATGAGCGAAAGCCTCTCAGCGGGCAGATCCTTAGAATAAATGAATTGGCAGGTTTTTGTTTTATGATCGTTGACGATTGCCCATTGATAGTAGCCGGCCCAAAATACTGGCAGCTGGCTTGGCTTTTCTGGAAGGGCTTTACCTAGTTCAAGATAATGCAGTAGTTCATAATTGGCATGACCCATCCAGCCAGAGGAAAAAGCTAAAGAAGAGAAAGGGTGTTCGGATTGTTGTGATTGCCAGTCATGATTTAATACCTCGGTGACTTGCTGGATTCCTTCAAGTTCACGATGATTTTCTTCTTCGCACAGAGTGTATTTGCCTTCTTGAATGCGCAAGGTTTTTTGAGGCAGAGCAGAAAAAATATCTTGTTTGCCCTGTGAGGAGTGAGGCTTACCGGAATCAAACAGCACAGCACCAGTCAAGTCGGCAAACGCTGAAAAATAATGCGTAATATCAGGGTGGTAGGGCAGTGATTGGCAGATCATGGACTTACTTGGAAAAAGACCCTATTCTACATCCCGCCTTGCTTGAATACAATCAAAGGTCAATACCCAGTCGTTTAAAAACCCCCTCTTTTTTGTTCCCGTAAACCTCTTCGAAGGGACGGTTGATTGTTCTGGATATTGACATTTGCTGATCAAATCCTTATTTTTACACACCTTTTGGAATAACCGGGTTTTGAGACAATGTTATTCATTCAGTTTAGTCAACTTAATGATCGATTGTGTCAGCCAATAATTTCTTTATAACGAGAATAATCAAGCAGGATAAAGCGTCATGACGAAAAGCCAGCAAGCGCCTACTCTTGAAAACCCCTTTAGTGAAAGCAAAGAAGTGGAGTTTTCGGTTCCGGGACAGATCAATTACGAACCAGGACTTTATGAGGCGACACTCAAGAAGGGTCATGACCTGATCCAAAAGCCTTTCAATGCAGCTACCCCAAAAAATGTTCAGCGTCAGCACTTAAAGCAGCGTATGACCATTTGGGAGAGAATTCAGGTGTTAGCAGACAAGGGTTCCAAGCCAACAATTTTGTATCAAAACTGGGGTCCTAACCTTGATGGCGCATCACTTGTTACCGCAATCATTCAAGTGAAAGGTCGCGACATTGCGCTTTATGGCCATGATTTTACTGTTCGTGCAGGTTCCATGGACGCAACGAACGGTGATAAATTAGCAAACCTATTCAACTTGGCGGGTAAGCGTAAAATCCCGGTTGTTGGTCTAAATGACTCAGCGGGTGCTTATATTCCAGCAGGCGTTGGTGGTCTTGATGGTTACGCGAAAGCATTTACAGCCCTACGTAAAATTAACGGTATCGTACCAAGCATTATGTGTATGTTTGGCTTTAACGCTGGCGGTGGTTCATACTTGCCACGTCAGGGTTCTTTCCTGATCCAGCCTAAAAATACGTTCTTTGGTTTAACAGGCCCAGGCGTTGTTAAATCGGTATTGGGTGAAGACGTAACCCCGGATGAGCTCGGTGGCCCTGGTGTTCACAGCCAGTCTGGTGTAACCGACTTTGTTGTTGAAGATGAAGTCGCAGCACTTCAAAAAGTCATCGAATTGTTAGACTACCTGCCTGACAACTTCGAGCAAAATGCACCATTTAGACCATCATCTGATGAAGGTGATCGTCAAACATGGGATATCGATATTCTTCTTAAGAAGACGTTAAATTCACCAACAGCGTTCAATACACCGTTTGATGTATCTATCATCATTCAGCAGTTGTGTGACCATGGTGACTACATGGAATTCCAGCCAGACCGCGCACGTAACACTGTTTGTGCATGGGGCCGATTAAATGGTCATGTGGTGGGTTTTGTTGCGAACAACTCTGCTGTTTCATCAGGCCAGATCGACATTGATGCAGCACTGAAGAATGCACGTTTTATTCGTTTCTGTAACGTTTACAATATCCCAATGATCTTTATGGAAGACACCACAGGGTTCTTGCCAGGTAAAGATCAGGAAACTGGCGGTATCGTTCAAGCAGGACGAGCCATGTTGGATGCGATTATCGACTTGCGCACACCACGCTTCCTTGTGACGTTACGTAATGCATTCGGTGGTGCTTATGCGTCATACAACAACTACCCAACTGGGGCAGACTTTGTTTGTGCATTGCCAACAACGCGTGCTGCGGTAATGGGGCCTGCCGGTGTTGAGTATGTATTTAAAGAAGAAGTGCGTGCGATTCGCTCATCGGTTAAGCAACGTGTTGCTGTATTAACTAGCGAGAAGATTTCAGAAGGTCTTTCTGAAGCGGACGCTAAAGCACAAGCGACTGCTGAAATTGAGCAATGGCAAAAGCAGGAAGAGGGCGTTCTTGCCAAGAAATACGAAGAGCAATTAATGAACCCGAATGAAGCATTAAGCTTAGGTTCGATTTCTCAAATCGTCATGCCGGCAGATTTGCGTGAAGTCTTGAGTCAAAACATGGACTTCCATATGCGTCACTTCAAGCCTGCGCCAATGGCGGGCATTCAACGTGAATTCCATTAATTGGGTAGGCTAAGAGGATAACTACTGTGTCAAGTAATAATAACTACCTTAACAACCCTTTGATTCATGCTGAGCGAAAGATCGCAAACAACCCCTCAGCGTGGGTACGCTCTTTTAGTTGTGAAGGCGTATTAAAACCATTAATCATCTGCCGTGGCCCGATTCGTAAAGAAGCCATGGATGTTTTCGATGAAATGGGTGTGAATAACTACGGCATCTTATTGTCTGAGAAAGATTCCATCACTTACACCAACGCACTAGCGCCTGAATTACGTAAGTTGACTGACCCTGAGCGTGTTCACCGTGTACCGGATTACACAGGCGCGACGAAAGAAGAGCGTGCTGATCGTATTGCTCAAATCGTAAACATTGCGCATACCAATGGTTACAACTCTATTTTCGCAGGCTATGGCTTTATGTCAGAAGATGCGGAAATGGTTGGCGCAATGGAAGAAGCAGGCCTTACGTTTATCGGCCCAGGCTCTTTCACGCAACGTTCAGCGGGTATGAAAGACCAAGCCAAGCGTACAGCACTTGAAACTGACGTATCAGTAACGCCTGGTGTTAACAATGCAACTAGCCTTGCATTAGTCGCTAAGTACGGTGAAAACGGTTTTGAAAGTTGCGCCAAAGACAACAACCTTAATGTGGCTTTTACTGGCAATGTTGAAACAGATGCTTTGGCACTTCTTGATGCTTCTTATAAAGCGGGTATCGACATCATTGATGCGAAAGACATCGGTTTGGCACTTCAGGCTGAAGCCAAGAAGATGTTGACTGAAAAGCCAAACAACCGCTTTCGTTTAAAAGCGATTGCTGGTGGTGGCGGTAAGGGTCAACGTATCCTTCAATCGGCTAACAGTCAGCAAGGTGAAACATTAGAAGAACGAGTTGAAAAAGCAGCCAGCATTGTCCCTGAGTTGACACTTGAATGCTTGATTGAGCTTAAAACCAATGGTGTGGGTGACAATAAAAACGTTCTGATCGAAATGAACATTGAAACCACGCGTCACCAGGAAATCCAGGTGGTCGGTAACGGCGAATGGTGTATGACCATGGGTGGCCGTGACTGTTCATTACAGATGCATGAGCAAAAATTGCTTGAAGTCTCTGTGACACATGAAGACTTAACGGCTGCGATGCTTGAAGCGCAAGAAGCAGGCCGAGAGCAAGAAGCGCATCAACTTAAGAAAGACATCGAAATTCTTGAGAAGATGGAAAATGAAGGCGCAGCCTTTGGTAAAGCGGTAAAGCTTAATTCCGTTGGTACTTTTGAATGTATCGTTGACGGTGATGCGCATTACTTCATGGAAATGAATACCCGTATCCAGGTTGAACACCGAGTGACTGAGCTTTGCTACGGCTTAACGTTCACCAACCCTGAAGATTCAAATGATAGCTTCAATGTTGAATCATTAGTTGAATTGATGGCGTTATTAGCTGCTCACGGTAAGCGTTTACCAGAGCCTACACGCTTCTTGCGAAATAAAGCATCTGTTGAAGCGCGATTGAATGCCACTAACGAAGCATTACAGCCTCATGCAGGTGGTATCATTAAGAAGTGGTCTAATCCGATCGATGGCGAAATTCGTGATGACCAGGGTATCAGCTTACATAATCCTGATACTGACATGTTCATGCAGTACCGTTTAGCCGGTGCCTATGACTCAAACATCGCGTTGTTATTGACAGTGGGTGATGATCGTTTATCGACTTACGATAAAATGGCTGAAACCATTCGTAAAACCGTATTGACAGGTTCTGATCTTCAAACCAACTTACAATTCCACTATGGTTTAGTTAACTGGTTTATCGGTAACAACATTAATGCGCGTCCAACCACGCGTTTTATTGTCCCTTACTTAACCGCTATCGGTCAGGTGAAAGAGCAATTGAATCAGGTTGATCTTAACCATGAGTTTAATCAAAGTGTAAAGCAAGGAGTTGCTCTTGATGAAGTTAACAGCAAGGCAGTGGCTAATGTTATCGAACAGAAGCGCAGCCTGTTGTTACGTCCAATCGAAACCCTGTTTGAAGATGCGCATATTCTTGCTGGTTGGTTGAGCCTTCATAAAGATGAGTTCTCAATCGATAGTGAAGGGCATTACCAGTGGTTCGAAAACCCAATCAAAGTATTGGCGAAGACTTACCATTATTTAAACATGGAGTTCAACGAAAAAGCACCAGCGGCTTACGTTATCTGGAAGCATGATGATGAGATTCTTCAAGAAGCATTATCTTTCTATGCTAACCTTGAAGCGATTCTTGAAACCACAGACTTCACTGAAATCTGTGCAGCCATTAAAGGCGCAGCACCTGCAGGTGTTGATGAAACTCAGTGGGCGAAGGCACAAGCGGCTCATGCCGGTTACCAATTAGGGACTGATATCCTTGATATCCTTCCATATCTTGCCGCGAAGACAGGTTTCTATGACCTGAAAGTGAATGACGATCTAACCATCGATATTCCAGAGAAGTTATTAGATACTGAGCTTCAAGATGCAATGGCTAAAGTGCTTGTTCCACCGCCTGTAGCAAGTTCTGATGAAATCGTGGCACTTTCTGGTGGTATGTTCTACCCACGTGAGACGCCAGAGCATGAAGTCTATGTAAAAGAGGGAAGTCACTTTAATGAAGGCGACCCACTTTACATTGTTGAAGTCATGAAAATGTTCAACAAGGTTTATGCGCCATTCTCAGGTACAATTAAGAAAGTTTTGGTAGAAAAAGACGGTGAGATTATTAAGAAAGGTCAGCCTTTGTTCAAGATCGAACCTGATGAAGTTATCGAGATTGAAACACCTGAGCAAGTGTCAGCACGTAAAAAATCTTACACCAATGAATTTTTAGCAACAATCTAACTGCTAAATAGTCATTCTTAGAGCCAGCTTTATGCTGGTTTTTTTGTTTTTACGTATTGGGAAATCCTATGTTGTCAGATCAGCAAATCGCCGTTATCACGGAACAAATCGGCAGGACGCCTAGAGGGGCTGTATGCGTTGCAGCAGCTAGCGCTAATGGTATTCCTTTATCCTTGCAAATGCGCTCAGTGGTTGATGGTAAACCTTTTCCTACCCTTTATTGGCTAACCTCGAAAACACTGTATAAAGCCATTGCTTCGCTTGAAACGCAGGGCTTGGTAAAAGAACTCGAACAAAAGCTCGGTGAGGATTCAACATTCATGAATGCCTACCTTGATGATCAGCAACGCTATATTCAATCAAGAAATGAAAAAATGGCGCCAGAAGATAAAGTAATTCTTGAAAAAACAAGGCTTTTGGAAAAATTTCAGCGCCTTGGTATAGGCGGCTTGGCGAATTTACAGCAAATCCGTTGCCTCCATATGCAATATGCCTTTCATTTGGCAGAAGGGAGTATTTTAGGCGAATATATGGATGCCCACTATGGTCTTGCAGACCTTGAAATAAAGACGTGATTTAACTCAACCAAGAAAATTAACGAATTTTTATTCATTACCAATAATTGTTGAATGGGGAAAAATTACAGAATAACGAG
>CAKMZU010000002.1:31196-32546 GCA_929200485.1 uncultured Gammaproteobacteria bacterium
GTTTAGCTGTCCCCTCAGAGTCGTCTCTTTGGTTTTTCTGAGTGCTGTTATTGTAGGTTGTAGCCATAACAAATCCAATGAAACCAAATCACCATCAAATAAAACTTATCAGAATAATGTCATAAGCCAGAGCGCAAATGACAATGAATTTATTGAGCCACCTGTAAGTTCAAGAGGTCCCGCATTAGATATCTTGCCAAATGAACATGACTGTAATGGCAGCATCAGGTTGTATGTTTCTAAATTATCAGATGATCAATTACATTCTGTTTGTGCTGATCTCGATGATACGAGATTGATCTTCCATGACACATTAGGCACAAATTATGAGCCAGTCAAAGGGGATCAAAATGAAAAAGTAAATATTTACATTTTTGATGGCTATAAACATTACATTGATAATGTGGAAAAGATATCTGGCCTGAGTACTAACCCCAAGGGTGGTTTTTTCTATGAAGGCAATCCATTCGATGCCAAGCATCAACCATCAATTTATCTTTTTGTCAGTTCAGCCTCAGGCTTTAGTGTTTGGAATTTAAAGCATGAATTCAGCCATTATCTCAATGCCCGTTTTGTTAAATATGGCCACGTGAATGACTCTGCACTCTATCTTTTCTGGGAGGAGGGATTAGCAGAATATATAGCCAAAGGTGCGGATAACCCTCAGGCAATATCTTTACTTAAGTCACCGAAACTACGAACACTAGCCGATATATTTGATGTGACTTATAAGGATACCAGTGAAGAAGTGTATCTTTGGAGTTATTTGGGGATTCGCTATATTGTTGAAAACCACCCAACGAGTCTGGTTGATATTGTTAGTGCATTACGCCTTGATAGCCATGAGCGTTTTAAAGAAACCCTCGAGACTTTAGCTTCTTCTCAAGAAGAACATTTTCAGAACTGGTTGAAAGAACTAAGCGAAAATTAACACCTTGTTTTAACTGCGCTAACAGTTTTAAAGCAAGGTGCTACTGAGGCTATCTACTACTGAATAGCCATTTGAGTAGTTAACCCAGGCCCGAAAGGGCCTTTTCTTGTTCATATGGCGATGCTGGAAAAATCATCAGGAAGAAAAAAGCCTGATTCACTCTGAGCTATATGTTAGTAAGTCACAGAGTTAAACTTTCCATCTACTTCACTTTTATTAACTTGGTCGGGATTAATACTTTTAAACTTACCATCAATAGAATTGATGTCGAATGTAAATTCTTTCATAAATTTATCTGAGCGCTTGTTGTCTTCGTATTCATTAGATTGATCAATAGAATACATAGCACCACTTTCTTTATAGTATTTTATATTCAAATCATGATAAGTTTCATCGCCATTTACGATTTTTCCATCCTT
>CAKMZU010000002.1:32556-34130 GCA_929200485.1 uncultured Gammaproteobacteria bacterium
TCCTTTTGTCTGGAGTAGTTTTCAAATTCTTCAACTGTTTCAATAAAAAGCTTATTATTATTATTATTTTTCATTGAAGCCACTAACTTGAGTTCAGAACCACGTATATCTCCTGAGGAGAATTCAATACCAGATGTTTCTTTATCAGTGTTAGTGATTTCATGTTTTTGAAACTCAATGCAGTGGATAATAAAATCAGAGTCTTTGTCGATAAGAAATTCGCCTGAATCCGTGACTAATTTCGATAGTGTAACTGTACCAAGATTTAATTGAGTTAAATCAATACTGTTAGAAATCTTTCTAGCAGCAAGTTTAGTGGTGAGGTTGATGTGATCAGCATTTTCTTTTGAACTGCTATCAATTGTACCTGAAGCGTTCATCATATCCTCACTAAATTTAAGGCGGGTTTTAATGATTTCACCGGTGCCATCTTCATTCTTTTCTTCTTCAGCTATTTCATAAGCGCCATCTTTCATTGAGAGTTTTTTAGCGATAAACATACCATTATCCAATTTGCAACTAGAAAGCGAGAGGCTGTTGCCTTGTTTTTCCAGAGCAGCTATATGTTTTATTTCCAGTGTTCCTTTGATTGCCCTGATCAGGCTTTTGCCATCAATTGTATCATTGTGAAAGAAGTCTGGATTGCTTGAACCAACGATTAGCCAAGTGCCATTAATACTGCTGCTGCTCTCTACTTTTGGAAGGTTTTTTTCGCTATCTTCGAGCAGTTGCTTATTTCGCTCTTCTAGTGAGAGTGAAAAATTCTTATCGTCTGAACTACCACAGCCAACAAGGATTAATGCAACGAAAATAAGAGAGATAAGATTGATCTTCATCAGAAACATGGTCGATTTACCTCTGTTCTTATGGGGGCAAAACGAATAGTCATCTAGTCGGGTTATTGATGTCAAGGTGATTTTTATAGAGATAAGTCTGCGCGTTAAGCCTTAATAGTCAAAATTTCAATCGTGTGGCTTATGGTATGAGCACGATTCGTGCAAGAGTATATTGTGCAAGAGTATATAGTAAAAAGCGACGTGCAAAATAGGTTTATGGCTTCATATTTTTTATTGCCTTTATCATGGGATTTTTTGGATAGATAAATAACAAAGTTATGCGCTTATTTTTATGGATATAAGACATGTTATTAGCAATTTTATGCATTTCTTAGATTTAAAAAATAGGTATTCATCCATTGAGGTTTCTATGTTCTTTAAACATTTTTCGGTGTAGAGTGATAACCACTGAATCATCGATGGTGTTTGGTTTATGAACATCGCTTTGGACTATCAGTTCGTCACGAAATTTTTTCTGGTTTTGATAATGCTGGCCGCTATAGCAGCGGCGATTCATGCCATTATCTATAAAAGAAACCCCAGATCGGCGCTAACCTGGGTTGGCTTTATACTGGTTTGGCCGCTTTTTGGAGCACTCTTCTATTATTACTTTGGTATTAACCGAATCTCAAGGAAGGTGCTTAAGCGAAAGCCACTAAAAAAACGAACGGAAGTGGATGCCCGCTCACTCATTGAATCTGAAAAACATTACTCAAACAGGCATCGATACCATGCGAT
>CAKMZU010000002.1:34140-34751 GCA_929200485.1 uncultured Gammaproteobacteria bacterium
AATGCAAAAGGCGATATTGCTTATCAAAAGATGTTAGATGCCATTGATAAAGCGCAAGTCTCAATCTCTCTTTATAGTTACATCTTTTTTTATGATCGCATTGGCAGGCAATTTGTTGAGGCATTAGCAAGTGCTAAAAATAGGGGGGTGAGTATCCGCATACTTGTTGATGCGGTTGGTTCTGCAAGAGGTAAGCGAAAACTTATCAAAGCCTTAAAAGAAAAACAGTTACCCTTTGCCTTGTTTCTCCCTGTGGTTTGGCGAGGTAACTCATCCAATCTTAGAAATCACCGCAAGTTATTAATCATTGATGGCATTAACGCGTTCACCGGAGGATTAAACATCGCTGAGCGGTATTCGGATTATTATACCAGGGATAAATCAGTGATTGATTTTAACTGTGAAGTCACAGGTAATATCGTTTACCATTTGCAAGAAGTTTTTGTTGATGACTGGTTTTTTACCACTGGAGAGGTTTTAGGTGGAGAGGCGTGGTTTGTTGATGACATTCCTGTCAATCAGCATAGAGCCGCCTTGACCCGTTTAGTTGTGGCAGGGCCTGTCTATCTCGAAGAGCGAATGCATTGGCATATTCTCAATGCCATCAATGT
>CAKMZU010000002.1:34761-38415 GCA_929200485.1 uncultured Gammaproteobacteria bacterium
CATTTATTGATCATAAGGTAATGAACTGGGCTTTGACTGCTGTGATGCCTGAATTATTAGAGAAAGGTTGCCATATATTCCGTAGCCACCCTAAGTTTGATCATTCAAAATTATTAATTGTTGATGATGACTATGCATCCATAGGGTCAGCGAATTGGGATGCAAGAAGCTTTCGGTTAAATTTTGAACTAAATATAGGCGTAATCGACAAAGCCTTTGTTAGTGAATTGATTGAATTTTTTGAGCATAAGAAACAGAACGCTCAATTAGTCGATATTGAAACGGTCAAAAGGCAGAATCTATTAAAAAAAATACGCAATGGTTTGGCAAGAATGCTCACTCCATATTTATAGTGATCGGCATGCTTTCTGAGTGTGCAGCGATTGAGGCTATGATGAGACATGATGTGTAAACCTACTCTGCTGGTGTCGCATGGTAGCTAATCGAATCTTATATTCTCTCTATCGTGATTAATTCAAGTATCATATTTGTGAGCTTAAAGCCTTTGGGTTTTCAGGATATACGGGCATAATAAGCACAATCAATACACAAATAATAATAATGTTTAACTATGTCTGAACCTGCTTCAAGCCTTGCGGTTACTTATTTTTTACCTTTTTCTCTTGCTATGATGACGCTGGCGATGGGGTTAGGGTTGACCATCAATGACTTTAAATCGCTTTATCAAAAACCCATCGCGGCAGTGATTGGTTTGATTGGGCAATTAATCGTATTACCTGCTTTATCATTCGGTATTGGTTTGCTTGTTGGCTTGCCGCCTGAGTTTGCCATTGGTCTTGTGTTATTGGCGGCCTGCCCGGGCGGAGCACATTCCAATTTATTGAGTTACTTTGCCAAAGGTGATGTTGCTTTATCCATTGCATTGACTGCTATTACAGGCTTGATATGCGTCTTGAGCATTCCCTTTTATGTCATACTGGCAACGCAGTGGTTTAGTGATTCAACTACTCAGATTGAATTGCCTTTTGTCAATATGTTGCTGCAATTATTTTTTATCGTAATACTGCCTTTGTTTTTGGGCATGTTCATTAAGTATATATTGCCGAATAAGGCAGGCATTATTGAAAAAGTCATTAAAGGTATTGCGGTACTGTTACTGGTATTAATTATTGTGGGTGCTGCCAGCAAAGGTTTTGATAAAGTGGCAGCTTATGCAAAAGAAATTGGTATCTCAATTGTTTTATTAAATGTGTTGGGGCTTATTTCGGGAGCCTTAATGGCGAAATTCGCCAAACTCCCGGGATCTCAGATTGCTACTTTAAGTCTTGAAGTTGGCGTGCAAAATACAACGCTGGCTTTTGGACTTGCCGTTGGGCTGTTAGGGAATGTGATGATCGCTGTACCTGCTATTGTTTATGCTCTTTGGGTGTATGTGGCAGCATTTATCGTTATTATCCTGAGTAGATATTTGCTGCAAAATCAGCCCATGGTTTCTAAGTGAGCTGACAGATGCTCCGCAGGTCTGTTTAATCGTCTTTATCTTTTTTAACTGAGCTGTCTTGAGTTTTTCTTGGGTACCAAAGTGAACAAAATAGAGTGTAAAGACCATTTTGGGTCTTTTCATAGCAGGATAATGTCGCTTCATCATCTCTATAAAAGCAGGGTGAATTTAATTCTTCTATAGAGTATGAAGTAAGGGGTTTTAATTTTGGTAATTGGCTTAGTTGTTCGTCAGTAAGCTTGCTTAAAAAGTCAGTTAATTCATCTTTCTCAGGTGGCGCTTTTTTGAGAACTTCTGACTGAGACGTGAGGTTGCGATAATTTCCATATTGACACTTTGTTCTAAATATTTTTTTAAGCCGTTGTAAAGAGCCCATAATGTGCTCCTGTTTATTTTTAATGTCTGAGGGCGACGAGCAATCTACATATTCAGAATCTACAGAGGTATTCGAATCATTGGCAGTATTGTCATAGGCCAAATATTTTTCATTTATACTTTTGTATAAATCAGAGATTTGTTTTTCGATATCTTCGAAACTAAACAATCTCGTATATCTCGAATTTGGTTTATTCTGACTGTTATGAAAGGTTTCTATTCCACTATACATATTCTGTATTAATCTTATGTTTTCATTTTCACTAAGAAAAAATTTTTTTAGATTCTGTTTACCATATTTTCCTATGTCTTCAGCATTCTCGGTAGGGAGTTTGCATTTATGTAGATAGATATCAACATGGAAAAGCAGTTTATTACTTATATTGTGGAAGCTAGGATCATAGGCACATACTTCGACAGAGAACTTTGCAATTTCTTCAAACTCTTTATTTGCCTCCAGTATTTTTTTTATAAATACTTGATCTGGATTGTCTTCGCCGGCATTGGAAATATTAAGCCAAAAAGAAGTGAAAAAAATAGCTACGATAAGCTTGCGATTGGTATTGCTCCAATTAGACAGATTTATCATCGAATACACAGCAGTTGATTCGTAAAGTTAACATTATTGATTGTTTTTTTTCTGAGTGGTTCAAATATATAGCGTAAGAAAAGCCAACTCTTCCTGGTCGTTGATAGCCAGCTGAACTTTACCAATAAATACTGAAAATATTGGAATAAGGAGGGTGGCATTAACTTCACTGTTTTTTTAATGCTTGTGTTAAAAATTTATTTTCAGCTAGGATTTTAATCAGTATCAGCCTTTCTTATTAATTTGGCTCTGCAGCGCCCCACCAACTCTTTATGCAGCTATATAAATAATTAAAGCTGTATTTGATCAGGTTGTTGTTAACATCATAGTTTGGATCAAAAAAAGGCGCGTTAATCGCTTCTAGTGGTACATTTTGTAGAAGAAGCTTTGATTTTTTTATTGATTGTATAAAATCATTTATCTGGTTTTCGAAGTGTTTTCGCTTTTCTTCGGCTTCGGCTTTGGCTTTGGCTTCTGTGTCAGTGGTATCTATTTTTTCCTTGGAAGACTCTGGTTGGAATTGCGCCTGGTACCTTTTGTAGTTTCTTTTTAGTTTTGAAATATTTTCTTCAAAATTTTTAAAAGTCTCTCTCGTTAAAAGCTTATGGAGATTTTTTCTATGACGACATATAGTATGTTTATCGTAATAAAAATTATTTTTTATATTTCTTTTGCCAAAAAAATCAATAGATTCTGGAGAGGGTAAGGGTAGCTCGCTAGCTGAATATTCTTGTTCGCAATAAAAATACCATTCTACGTTTTGGGATGCTTTAGAAGTAGATGGCATATTTGGATCTGGTGGACAAAAAATTTTACGAACCTCAATTTTGCAGTTTACTAGTTTATATACCTGTTCATTAACATCGAGTAACTCATCAATTGAAGGGGTAGCTGAAACAAATTGAATTGAGAGTATGATCAATATTTTGAGGCTATTTGACAAATTAACTTTGCTTAAACACTTTGAATAGCTACCTGTGTAGGCCAAAGTTTCTGTGGGTAAGGTCAAGCTAATCATAAAACATTATAAACAATAAGCGCTAACTCATTTTATATATTTTTATTTGAGTTGGTTATTAGAAAAAGTTCATCAGATATATTCAATTTTTTAAGGATTAATATTTTTCTCTGTGAATAAATCAATCTTTCCTCTAGTACTTCGTTTCACAGCATTTTTCCTGTTCAGTGGCTCAGTAAAATGTTCATGTTAAGGCAGATTTGTGAAGAT
>CAKMZU010000003.1:0-3703 GCA_929200485.1 uncultured Gammaproteobacteria bacterium
TGAACATTTTACTGAGCCACTGAACAGGACAAATGCTGTGAAACGAAGTACTAGGTATTTGAGTGGGTAGACAAATACAATGACTCGATTTGTGGGTTAATTAGCTTAACAAACTGCTCAAAGTGATGATTGGCTTCTCGTAAATAGTCAGCATCTTTTCGGTGGGTTATAGAACAAACGCGCAGGGATTTTTCTTTGATAAAATAACCTATGCCCATGATAGCCCCTTCAGGAGGGGTAAAATAAAATTTGTTAAATGGGTTGCCAAGTTCTCCGGCATTGGAGGTTGAAAAAAAATTTTCCGCTAGCTTATGCCAGGCTTTGGATTTAAAAAATGCACTTTCTATCGACTCGATATTCGCTAATTGATTTAGAAGTGATAAATGTCGCTGATAGCCTTTACCTAATTTAGTACGTTTAATGTGTAGTCGATATTCTTCAAGGCTTTCGATAAATAGGTCTTTATCAAACAGGTCTTGAGAAAATGCTTTAATAAAGGCCTTACTTGCTCCACTGATGGATCGAATCGTTTCTGTTCGCCCAAGATGAAAATGATTCATTGCGCAGGGGGCATAAATGGATCGAAGGCATCCATCAATCTGGTATTGCGCATACTGGAACATTAACTGGGTTAATGCATCAATTGAATAGTGATGATGGCTAAACGTCAGGGTTAATTCATCAATGCTGAAATTTTCGGGTTTTATTGGGGTTGTTATTTTTAAAGCGGCCAGTTGTTTGCGGCACTCTTCGTGATAGATGAAATTGATTTCTTCCAGATTTGTCGGGGTTTTTTTTAATCGCTTCTTATCTATTTCACAGGATTTCATTTCAGTGATGAGGTATCCGAGTGTTGTCGCATCGATGAGGCTATGTTCGGCCAATAAAGATATTTCACTGTTGACCCAAAAGATGAAGTTTAACGGTATATAAGGCCAAAGGTGTCCTTGGTTATTCATTAGCGCAGATTTAGCTAAATCTGCGCCTTCATTATAAGGGTGATCGCTAATGTGTATATGGCAAATGCAGGACG
The DNA here is from genome assembly GCA_929200485.1 of uncultured Gammaproteobacteria bacterium. Lineage (GTDB taxonomy): Bacteria > Pseudomonadota > Gammaproteobacteria > Pseudomonadales > DT-91 > CAKMZU01. Next base: position 1,034 of record CAKMZU010000003.1, read on the forward strand.
TTAGTGTTTCAAAAAGTTCCGCATTTTGCCCTTCGGTTAGCCAGGTTTGTAGAAATTGGCTGGCCGCATCGCTTCCTTTATCAGCAATGTAGGAAAAATCATTGGCTTCTCCATGAGAATGATCGCTTGAGAAAATTAACTGTAAGCTGTTTTTTAGCGATTGCGGATCGACAAAATGACATTTTTTATCCAGTACTTTGCAGATAAAGATTCTTCCATGATAGTGAAGCGCAATGTTTTCTAACGGCTCCTTATGGATTTTATATTGATCAATTCCTGTTTTTGGGTGGCGAATATCCTCAAAAAAAGGAAGCGCCAGTTCGAGGCAAAATTCTCTAGTGCCTTTTTGAAAAAATCTGGGCTTCTTTTTTTTAATTTTGGCATAGGTTAAGGCAATTTTCAGCATCCAGGCTGATAGATTGTTGACTGGGTCTGTGTCTTTTTCTTGTAGAGGGCTATCAATCTGAATGCTGTAATTTAACGCGGTTTGAATAGGTGCTCTTTCTGATAAATAGCCATCAATCCAGAAGTCGTGCATCCAGTTTTTATGGTTTTGTTCAGCATGAATATCATTGAGATTTGCTTGAAGCTTTGCTTCAAGTGCTGGCCCTTCGTTGGCTAAAAAATCATCCAGTTCTTTATGGAGCTCGACAGCCTCTTCCGGAGATAATAAAGGGACTGCATCGGTAGTAAAGTCAGCAAGGGCAGATTCTAACGAGCCAAGCGGCAAGTCTTCCATTGAGTACTCCATGTCAAACCGATTGTTGGTTTCAGTGGCAATATAAATGTTCATGTAAAGGAAGGTTTGTGAAGACAATAGTCATTCTATGGCAAGCAAAGCACGCAGACCTGGTCATTGTCAATGCCATCTTAAGTGTAGCCACAGGATATTCTGAGGCTACTGCGTCTGACAATCGATTTGGCATGGAGCACCCGACTATTGAATCTCGTCATCATCGATATCAAGAGTGATTTTAACTAAATAAACGATATAGCCGACAGAAAGTAAGCACAGGCTGGTTTCAAAAATATTGTAGCTAAGGCTTTGTTGAATGAAAGGGGCGATATCGGTCATAGTAAAGCCTCAAGCGATGGTTTTTCAGTTGATTGATTTTGGCGTTTTTCTTCTTGCCGATTATCATGCCTAAGCGCTTTAAATAGAGCAGCCAGCGTCATAAAAAAGCAGAACATGTAGGGGAACCCAATGATAGACCCGACAGCTTTTATGCCTTCGATTTTTCCTGAGAGGACAAAGGGCAGTGCGATGGCACTCATAAAAACTCCCCAGATAAATATTTTAGGTTTAGCGGGATTGACGCCATCTTTGCTGGTTAGTATGCCGAGGGTAATGCAGCCGCTTACAATGGTCGTGACAACAAAAGCAATAAATAAAATTGCGAGTAGGATTTTGGTAATCCCTGAAAATGGGAAGAGATCCAGTAATGCATAAATGGTTTGTTGATAATTGGCTTCAGCTGCTTTTGCAACAGCGCCAGAGCCTTTAACCGTATCCAGTAAAGCAAAGCCAGAGAATACAGAGAACCAGATGAATATGAAGCCTGCGGGTACAAAGATAGAAGAAAGAATCATTTCTTTTAATGTGCGACCTTCAGAGATTTTGGCAATAAAAACGCCCATAAAAGGTGTCCATCCAACCCACCAAATGAAATAACTCATGGCGAACCAGTTAATCCAATAACGGCTTTCATCAAAAATAAAGAGATTGAATGATTGAACCAGAGTCCCTTTAACCGTATGACCAATGGATTCAACCAATGTCATTAAGAAATAGCGTGTAGGCCCTGTAATAAAAATAAACAACAATAGAACGATGGAAGTTAATATCGTTATATCGCTCAGTTTTTTCATTCCCTGATTGATGGGTGTTAACGAGCAGATGGAATAGAGGATGAATAAACCAAGTAAAATCCATGGTGCAATATTAAGCGTTGGGTCTGCTAACAAACTTTGCATGCCACCATTGATTTGCCCTGCGGCCATCGCAAGAGATGCTGCTAACGAAACACTCACAGTGATGATGGTCAAGGCCATGGTTAATCGGGCAACACTTTCACACCAGCGATGTTTTTTAAATGCAATACGTATGGGGGAGCCAGTGTTCAATCTCCCATCTTTAAAGTAGAAGAAGTAAGCAATGACAACAGCGCTGATGGTATAAATAGACCAGGCAGGGACTCCCCATAGCCAAAAAGACGTAGACATGGCCATGCTGGCTTTTTCGCTTGCGGTGATATAGGGCAATTGGGAATAGTTACTGTAAAGGAAATGCCAGAGCCCTTCTAATGGCCCATAAAAAATAATGCCGACACCAATCCCTGCGGTAAACAGCATGCTTAGCCAGGAAAACGTTGAATATTCAGGTTTTGCATCCTTCCCTCCCAGGCGTTTTTTTCCTGTTTTGGAAAAGGCGATCGAAAGACAAGTCGCTAAAATAGCCAATGGTAACCAGAGTACCATCCAGTCAAACAGGGTATAGATATAATGTGCAGCTGTTGTAAAGGCATTCGCAGTATGATCGGGATATATCACAGCCATGCAGGCAATAAAGAGTACAACAGGGCAAGTGATTAAAAAGTAAGTATCGGGTGATAAATCTCGGTCTTTGTGCGCCATGAAAAAGCTTGCCTGATTGATAAATAACTATACGAC
>CAKMZU010000003.1:3743-7556 GCA_929200485.1 uncultured Gammaproteobacteria bacterium
ATGAAACCTAATGCTTTAGCTAATGAGTCAGTAAATCTACGCTTGCTTGAAATGTCAGATTTCGAGTCGCTTTATTTGCAATCATGTAATCCTGAGGTTTGGGCAATGCACTCAGACAAGGATCGTTATAAGCGCGACGTTTTTAAGCGATGGTTTGAGGACGCTTTGCTTTCAGAAACGGCGTTGGTTGTTTTGGCTGGCGACAAAAAAATTATCAATGCGCAATGACTTGATAAATCGCTGAAAATGAACTGAGTAGAAAAACACAGGGGGCTAATAGGCTAACCACATCATCAAGTCGAAATGGAGTTAATCCAATGCTTCTGCTATCTGGATGCTTGTCTGTTTTTTGAGGGATTTTTGCCGTTTGTGAACTATCAAGTTGAAACTATTTTTCAGATGCAAGTCTAATAAGCTGACAGATAAACGCTGTGCATTGGAGTACTAGTCATTATTAAATTAACTATGTTATCAGCAAAGAATATTATCTCGTGGGTGTTTTTTCTATCAATTTTATCCTTGTCAATACATTCGGAATCAGGAAAAGATATTCAAAGTAATGCAGACTTAAAAAAAGATATGTCAGCGTTGCTGTTAGTTTTTTTGAATAATACTAAACTTTATACACGCTATCCTGCAACAATGTCCGACTATATTGGTGAAGATATAATTAAGGAAATAAGAGAAAAACCTTTACAAATGAAATGCTCTAATGATCAAGAGATAACACTAGATACCAATCTGGATAAAAGTTACCAGAAAATAGCAGGTTTCTTTAGTAATTATGGAAAAAATCACGCTTATAATATTGAAACAATAACAGAAATGAATAAATTTATAAGTATGTTCAATCACTTATTATTTGCAAATTCAAATTTAGAACAAAGATATCCTCAGATGGAATTTAAAGGACCTAAGAAACAACAAGAAACATCACAGGGATTTTTCAATGCGCTTAATGCTCCAGGAAAATTAAATAGAGGCTTTATCGACATGGGACATTTCTGAATAAGCCTAAATGGCTTAAGCGCTAGTTAAAAAATTCAACGGAATATCGCTTTTTGAAAGTCATTGATACGTAATTATCAAGGTGTAGTTAATTAAGGCTGAGCGAATGTTTGAATGCTCAGCCTCCGTCTTGTCTACAGTATTTTCAGCAGAGTTGCTCAATAACTTTGAAATAAATGTGACTTAATGGCTCAAGATCATCAATTGCCACGCATTCATTAATTTGGTGAATAGTTTTATTGATAGGGCCTAACTCCACCACTTGGACGCCGTAAGGAGCAATAAATCGTCCATCAGACGTGCCACCAGACGTGGACAGGGTGGTTTCATACCCTGTGACATTTTTGATAGCAGACTGACAAGCGTTCACAAGATTGCCAGGTTCAGTTAAAAAGGGTAGTCCGCTGAGAGACCATGTTGCATCCACATCTAAACCGTGTTTGTTAATGAGAGCCTCCATTTTTTCTTGCAGACTCTCCTGTGTATTTTCGGTTGAAAAGCGCCAGTTAATCTGGAAATGGCATTCACCTGGAATAACATTGGTGGCACCTGTGCCCGCCTGCATGTTGGAGATCTGACAAGTGGTGGGCGGGAAGTAGTCATTGCCTTTATCCCATTCAACGTCACTCAGATCACTAATAAAAGGCGCTGATAAGAAAATAGGGTTTTTGGCTAAATGGGGGTAGGCCACATGGCCTTGAATGCCTTTAACGGTTAACTCACAATGTAAGCTGCCGCGACGCCCATTTTTAATGATATCGCCGAGTTTATTGGTACTTGATGGCTCGCCAATCAGGCAATAGTCTATTGTCTCTTTTCCTTCTAAATATTCCATCACTTTGACAGTGCCATTTACCGCAGGGCCTTCTTCATCGCTGGTAATTAAAAATCCAACGCGCCCTTTTGTCGGTGAGCCATGCTTTTTCGCGTAGGATTCGCAGGCTGTTACCATGGCAGCCAAGCTTGCCTTCATATCCGCTGTGCCTCGCCCATAGAGATGTCCATCGTGCTCGGTTGGCTCGAACGGTGGAAACTGCCATTGTTTTTCATCACCGACAGGTACGACATCGGTATGCCCTGCAAAGCACAAGAGTGGACCGGCTTCCCCCCAGGTGGCAAAGAAATTATCCACGTCACCAAAACGCAATCGTTCACAGGTGAAGCCAATGTCTTCAAGGCGTTTGATCATTAAATCCTGACAGCCTTCATCTTCAGGTGTGACGGATGCGCGTTCGATGAGTGCTTTGGTGAGTGCTAATGTTTCAGACATTTTTTTTGCCTTGGGTTTAATGAGTCGATTAAAGCTTTCTCAGTGGATAGAGTTATGCCCTTCGACGAGCTCAGGGTGAGTGAGCTGTCTTAGGCTCAGACTGAGCGCAGTGGTACCGCTCTGGATGAAACACCCGCTCCCCCTGAGCTTGTTGAAGAGGGAAGGGTGGTTTAAAAATTAATTGTGCGAGTGCAACTCTTCATTCAGCGCAATCGCTGACTTATTGGTTAACACTTCAATGCTGCCATTTAAGGAATTTCGGCGGAACAGTAAATCTGCTTTTCCGGCAAGATCACGTGCTTTTACTTTGGAAGCCGTTTTTCCTTGATCATCAAGGACATTCACAACAGAGCCTGCGGTAATATAAAGGCCTGCTTCCACAGTGCAACGATCGCCCAATGGAATACCAACACCTGCATTTGCGCCGATCAAACATTCATCGCCAAGTGAAATAATAATATCGTTACCACCGGAGAGCGTTCCCATGGTAGAGCAGCCACCACCGAGATCGGTTCCTTTCCCAATCATGACACCTGCTGAGATACGGCCTTCGATCATGGCGGTGCCTTCTGTACCTGCATTAAAGTTAACAAACCCTTCGTGCATGATGGTGGTACCTTCACCGATATAGGCGCCAAGACGAACACGTGCAGTGTGGGCAATACGTACCCCGTTAGGGACAACATAATTCGTCATCTTGGGGAATTTATCAATGGAGGAAACCTCAAGTAAACGGCCTTCTGTGCGTGCTTTAAGTTGCGCGTCTGGCAGTTCCTCTAGATCAATGGCGCCTTCGTTAGTCCATGCAACATTGGGCAGTAATGGGAAAATACCTGAAAGATTGACACCGTGAGGCTTGACTAAACGGTGAGATAACAGGTGTAACTTCAAATATGCTTCAGGTGTCGATGAAGGTGAGTCGTCTGTGGCTAATACCGTGGCAACCAGTGGAATTTTGCTGCTGCTAAGGCTTTGTGCAATGTTGGCCAGTTCTGTTTCGCCGGCTGCTGTGAAGCTTTCAGCCAAAATACGCATTTGCTCATTGGTTGCTGCAAGCGCTTCATTGCCACCCTCATACCAAAGAGTTTCTTTTAGGACAGTAATAGCCGCTTCAGATGGGGTTATTATTGGTTTAGGATAAAAAACCTCTAGCCATTCGCCTTTGTTATTTTGTTTGCCTGTGCCAAGGCCGATGCTGAAATGGGTCATAAATTTCCTTAGGCTTTTATCTTAAGACTTGTTTGAATATGAATGGTTTGTATGGGCTATTTGTCAAAAATCGCCTGATATTGTTTGTCGTTAAATCCGACGTCAAGGCCTTTTGGGCTTTCAAGTACCGGTCGTTTGATCAAGGTTTCAAACTCTGCACAAAGCGCAGGTGCGGTTTCAAGGCTGAGGCTGTTTTTGGTCGCATCCGGCAGTTGCTTCCAGCTTGTACTGCGTTTGTTGACTAGCTTTTCAAGCGGGATGGTTTTTAACCATTCACTGACTTGCTGTTCAGTTAAACCGTCTTTTCGAAAATCATGAAACTCGAA
>CAKMZU010000003.1:7566-10470 GCA_929200485.1 uncultured Gammaproteobacteria bacterium
AGCAATGCCTGCCTTATCGAGCCACTTTTGTGCTTTTTTGACGGTATCGCAGTTTTTTATACCGTAGAGAGTAATCTTGGATGCGGTCATGACGAAACTTGGGAATTAGTTATGGACGATTGTAATGTCGTAAAACAAAGGATTTTAACCGATTTGCGGCTTCAATGCATTCATCCAGTGGTGCAACTAGCGCCCTTCGGGCATGGAATTGGCCGGGATTTACGCCATCGGACTCTCTTGATAAATATTGACCAGGCACCAGAGTGATATGTTCTTCTTCGAACAGCTTTTGACAAAAAGTCGCGTCATCAACGGGCAGCTTGGGCCATAGATAAAAACTGGCGTCAGGTTGTTCAACATCCAGCACTCCATCAAGGATGGTTAACACCGCCTGAAACTTTTCTTTGTACAGTTTACGATTTTCTTCAACATGCGTTTCATCACGCCAGGCATCAATGCTGGCGGTTTGAATCATCTCGGACATGGCGCATCCATGATAGGTTCGATAGAGAAGGTATGGTGCCAATACGCTTGCGTCGCCTGCGATAAACCCAGAACGCATACCGGGTAAGTTAGAGCGTTTTGATAGCGAATGAAAAACAACACAACGCGAAAAATCGTGGCGACCGATGGCGATGCATGCACCCAACAGGCCTTGCGGTTTTTGATCAAAATATATTTCGCTGTAGCACTCATCGGATGCCAGAATAAAATCGTGTTTGTCGGCCAATTGGATCAATTCAATGAGGGTGGCTTCATCAATAACCGCACCTGTTGGATTACCCGGCGAGCAGATCATCATCAATTGGCATTGATTGAGGGTTTCTTCATCAAGGGTTTTTAAATCAGGAAGAAATTGATTGTCTTTGGTCGTGTTTAAATAAATGGGTGTAGCACCCGCCAAGAGGGAGGCGCCTTCGTAGATCTGGTAAAAAGGGTTGGGGAAAATGACATTGGCATTGGCTGACTTACGATTCACGACTGCCTGAATAAATGAGAAAATCCCTTCACGTGTACCGTTTAGAGGAAGCACCTGTGTTTGGCTGTCAATATGCCCTTTTAATGAAAAGCGTTGATCCAGCCAGTCGGCAATGGCTTGTCGTAACTCATTGCTACCTTTTGTTTTAGGGTAAAGGGAAATCTGGTGCATGTTTTCCTTTAATGAATCCAGAACAAAAGCAGGCGGCGCATGCTTGGGTTCACCGATAGATAAGTTAATAGGCGTTTTGGAAGGGTTGGGGGTGACCTGACTAAGGAGATGCCTCAATTTTTCAAATGGGTAAGGGTGCAGCAGCTGCAAATCTTGGTTCACGGTGTCCTCTTTTTAAAACATGCGTTAAGACATTTTGACAGTAACTTGTTATGGATAGGTTACTGGCTGGTTCTTTCAACTTGCTGATCGAGCTTTTCACAGAGTAGCGATGTAATAGCCGTTTTTTTATCAGTATCTTGAATGGGATGACCATCCGAGCTTTTGATATAAAAAATATCTTCTACTCTTTCACCTAATGTGGCGATTTTAGCATCAATCAGATCAATATCATATTGCTTAAAAACTTCGCCAATAATTGCCAGTAGGCCAGGTCGGTCGGCAGTGGTTACTTCAAGAATAGTAAAGTCTTTCTCTGGTGCATCCATCCATCTGACATCCGTCGGAAGACTAAAAAATTTTAATTGTCTTGAGGTTCGCCTCTCAACATGAATATCATCACTGAGACTTAATTGTTGAGTTAAGCCTTGAATGACTTGTTGCTCAACCTCTGTATCCAATTGAATTCTTTGCCCCTCATCATCAATAATAAAAAAGGTATCCAGTGTGAACCCGGAGTCTGAAGAATATACCCTTGCTGCGACAACAGAAAATAGCTTTTGCTCTAGAAAAGCGGTGACTTTAGCAAAAGTGTGGGGTATATCCTTCGTGTAAATGAAAAGCTGACTTGCGCCCAGATCGTGATCTGTTTCAGGGTTTCTGATAAAAACCTGCGTGTTTTCATTCGCACCGTTTTCTATGAGAGAGCGCGCATGCCAAACCATATCTTGCGTATCTTCCCTGAGAAAATAATCATCCCCAAGGCTTGCCCACAAAGTTTCTATGCGATGCTGGTCGACATCCTCCAGCGCTGAGAGAGCCTCCAGCTGTTTTTCAGCAATGATTTCCTGTTTGTCAACAATGGTTTCGAGCCCCAGCTTAAAAAGATAGTTGGTCGAGTGATAAAGCTGACGCAAAAGCTGAGCGCGCCAGCTAGTCCAAAGCTCGGGGTTGGTGGCATTAATATCGGCAACAGTGAGTAAAAATAAAAAATCCAGATGCTTTTTATCGCCGATACGTCTGGCAAATCGTTGAATAACATCTGGATCAGAGATGTCACGCTTTTGGGCAGTTCTGGACATGTATAGATGGTATTTTACGAGCCAGCTAACGAGTTTACTGTTTCTATTGCTTAAGCCTAATTGGCGACAGAAATGATAGGCATCATCACTTCCCAATACAGAATGGTCGCCGCCTCGCCCTTTTGCAATGTCATGGAAAAGGCAGGCAAGGTAGAGCAATTCTTTGTCTTTGATGGTCTTGATGATTTTGGCAGCCATTGGGAATTTGTTGATGTTGTCATCGAAATCTTCATAGGTAAACCGTCGCATGTTTTTTAGTACGGCGATGGTGTGTGCATCGACGGTATAAATATGAAACAGGTCCAGTTGTGTCTGGCCGATGATTTGTCCGAAAGCAGGTATAAACTTTCCTAAAATACCAAAGCGGAGCATCAAGCGAACCACACTGGCGACTCGATGTTTGGATTGAAGAATTTTTAAAAACAGGTGGTTGTTTTTGGAGTTTTTTCGAAACTTGTCGTCAATCAAATGGCGATTTTCACGAATTTCCCGGATAGTTGATGCTTTAACGGC
>CAKMZU010000003.1:10480-18363 GCA_929200485.1 uncultured Gammaproteobacteria bacterium
TTAATATTTCGGTTTCGACAAAACAGTAAAAATACTTCAAGTAAGGCCGAAGGCTCTTCTGCGAAAAGATTGGGGCGGTTGGACTCTATTTTTCCACGGGTGATGCTAAATCGGTCGTTTAACCGATAGGGTGCAGAGTCTTCATCTTCACTCAATACGGTTTCATCAAACAGCTGCATAAGCATTTCGTTTAATTCGCTCAGGGCCAATACCCAGCGGAAATATTGCTTCATGAGTTTTTCGACGCCAAGGCTGTTTTTATCGTCCTCGAAACTCAATGCTTGAGCGATTGATTTTTGGTATTCAAATAGTAAACGATCTTGTTTTCGATCGGAGAAAATATGCAAGGCGAAACGAATTTGAAATAAAAAATGTTGGCCGTTATTTAGGATTTCGAGATCTTCATCATTCAAAAATCCTTTGCGAATTAGCCCCTCAGGCTGCTCGTTATCAAAGTGACGCTTGGTGATCCAGCCAATGGTTTGAATGTCTCGAAGACCACCGGGGCTATTTTTTACATTGGGTTCAAGGTTGTATTCGGATTCCTGGAGTTTGAAGTGTCTGTCCGTCTGTTCTTTGATCTTGGCTCGAAAGAATTCCTCTGAGGTTAAAATGTTATCAGAGGTGATCGCTTCAAATAAGCACTCAAAGAGTTTTTCATCGCCACATAAAAAACGAGACTCCAGAAGATTAGTGGCGGTTGACAAATCTGCAGCGGCTTGCTCAACGCAAACGTTAATGGATCGGACGGCATGGCCGATATCCAGATTCGTATCCCAAAGAAAGGTCACAAAATCTTCGAGTTGGTGTTTAAATTGATCCAGATTTTCATCGTTAGCTAATAACAGCAAGTCAATATCGGAGTAGGGCAGTAACTCTTCTCTTCCATAGCCGCCAACAGCAATTAAGGATAAGCCTGAAATCTCTTGAGGAAAAAAATAGCGAAAAGCTGAGGTTAATAGGCCGTCCATGTGCATTGATCGGAATTTGATTAAGGCTTCAACCTGATCGGGGTCATTTAAAAATTGCGATTTAAGGTTTTCGCGATTGTCGCTAATGGATTGTTTACAGCCTTCTAATAGTTCTTTTCTGGTGGAGAAAAAAAAGTCGACACGCATAATATTTTTCTTAGGGGTAGGCTTCAATCATGGAAATTATACAAAGCTAAAGGTTTCAATCCAATGGTTTTTCAAATTCTCCTTCTTGATGAGATTAAGGTTATCATCGTTTATTTAGATGAATAGTATTTATCCCAAAGCTTGTTGGTAAAACGGTTTTCTGGATCATATTTGGCTTTCGTTTCAAAAAAAGCGTTGTGGTTTGGGTAGGCTGCTTTGAATTGTTCCTTTGTAGCAACTATTTCGTAGGGCATATAAAAAGAGCCATCAAGCGCAATAGCGTCATCAATCATATCGCTATTCCACAGTCTTTGTGCTTTTTGATCAACCGGGTTTGTTTTTATTTTGATAGATGGGCAAGGCAATGATTAGTCCAATGCCGGTTGCAATCAATGAAATACCTGCAATTTTTCGGACTCGGTGTTTAGTCAATTTGTTGGTGCGTTCTTTAGCTTGTATGTCTTGATTCCATGTAATCAGTGAGATGCTTATTACAATTGACCATAGTGTCAGAGCGAGTTTTTTTGCATCGGTCAAGTGAGGGTTGAGGCTTAAAATTTTGACAGGTAAGTGAGGTGAAAGGTTCTCAGAAAATTTCCCTTTGCTAAGTGCCAAAGGGAAATTTTTAGTAATATGAAGACGTTTTAGGGGGATACTTTTTTAAAGTAAGGTTCGTTTGAGCGGGCTGTTAATACTTCAACGCCTGTTTCAGTGACTGCGAGCGTATGTTCCCATTGAGCGGAATGGCGTCTGTCTTTTGTTGTGACCGTCCAGCCATCTTTTTTGTTGAGTTTGGTATGACGTTGCCCAAGGTTGATCATCGGTTCAATGGTAAATGCCATTCCTGCTTCCAGTACAACGCCAGTATTGGGTTTGCCATAGTGTAATACCTGTGGCTCTTCGTGGAATACGCGCCCAATACCATGGCCACAATATTCTCGAACGACTGAATAGTGCCGGCTTTCTGCCAGTGTTTGGATGGTATGGCCAATATCCCCTAAGGTAATGCCGGGTTTTACAATGTCGATGGCTCGATAGAGACATTCCTGCGTGGTTTCTACAAGTTTTTGAAGGTGAGGTAGCGTTTTGCCGACATGCACCATAATGCTGGAATCGCCATGGAATCCATCTTTAATCACCGTAATATCGATATTGATGATGTCGCCTTCTTTTAGCTTTTTGGTATCGGTAGGTATGCCATGGCAGACAACCTCATTCACTGATGTGCAGATAGACTTTGGAAAACCATGGTAGTTTAAAGGGGCAGGGATGGCATCCTGTACTTCGGTAATGTAGCGATGACAGATACGATCAAGTTCGCCTGTAGTGACGCCGGGCTTGACATAAGGCTCTATCATCTCAAGTGCTTCGGCAGCTAAACGACCGGCAACACGCATTTTTTTGATTTCTTCAGAGGTTTTTAGCGTAATAGCCATATAGAGCACTCACAGGGTAAAAACTGTGAGTATATATGGTATATAACGAGTTTTTAAGTATGGTCGGGGGATGAAACATCCCATTAACCATTAAAATAATGAGAAACTAGGCAAAAAGCGATTCAGGTATGATCCGGAATTCGAAGGAGACGTTGAATCATTCGGTTTTATGGCTGAGGGAGCGGGTGTCTTTGGCTCCTCGGCATCATAAAAAACGTCAGTGCCATTCTCATCGGATTGTACAACAGGGTTTTTGCTGTTTATGGTAACTAATGAGTAGTTTTCGAGTCTAACGCTAGGATCCCTGAAAACGCCGTATGTTAATCCGTTTAATTTATCAGCAAAATGATTGTAGAACGTCTTATCTTTGTCAGTTAAAACTTTGCCGTTGTTCCTGTTATACACTGCGTTTTCATAAGAGAAATCAACATCCTGGCTCTGTTCTGAAAGAAAAGCGTCATCTTTGTTCATAAGGATGCGGGTTTTCATTTCAGCTGCCTCATAGGCGTCTGTAGCCCAATCATAGATTCCACCGGCAATAACTTTTGCGCCATCAATTGTTGTATTGTAAGTATATTCTTCAGCCTTTTTTACTAACGGAAGATTATCTTGAGCTTGTTTGTTTACACCGGTCAAGAAGACTGCTGCGAATGTATACAAAATTGGATGTGCAGATATGGACTGATTCAAAGCAGTAAGCATCAATACTGTAGTGAATAGTTTTGTACTTTTATTCATAATAAACCTAACCTCTCGTCAACCTATGACTGATTGCTTTGTTTTGAGTTCCTATTGATGAATAAACTATAGTCTTTGCAGAACGTTAAAGATGTCTTTAGTTTTCGTCTGGGTTATGGTATAAAGCGCGCTGCGAAAGCGAAGAGCGTTTTTTGCAAAAAACATTTAAATTAAAAATCAGCACATATATCGACACGTTAACTGGGTGCTAGCGAATTGATTTTCAAAAGAAATCAAGGGGTTAGTTGGTTATCGGGATATATGGAAGCCCAAACCCAAGAAAGGTATAAATAATGGCACAAGTTTCCATGCGCGAAATGCTCCAGGCGGGCGTTCACTTCGGTCACCAAACTCGTTACTGGAATCCAAAAATGCGTAAGTACATTTTTGGCGCTCGTAACAAAATCCATATCATTAACCTTGAGCACACGTTGCCTGTGTTTAACGACGCATTATCGTTTGTTAAAAGTGCTACCGCTCAAAATAAAAAGATTCTATTTGTTGGTACAAAGCGTTCCGCCAGCAAAATCATCAAGGCAGAAGCATCTCGTGCGGGCATGCCTTATGTTAGTCACCGCTGGTTAGGTGGCATGTTGACGAACTACAAAACCATTCGTCAATCAATTAAAAAATATCGCGAGCTTGAAGCACAAAGCAAAGATGGTACCTTTGATGTGCTAACCAAAAAAGAAGCGTTGATGCGTACTCGTGAAATCGAGAAGCTTGAAAAGTCTATCGGTGGTATTAAAGACATGGGTGGCTTGCCTGACATTTTGTTTGTTGTTGATGTTGATCATGAGCGTATCGCTGTGACTGAAGCCAACAAACTAGGTATCCCGGTTATTGGTGTTGTTGATTCGAATAGCGATCCTGACGGTATAGACTATATTATTCCAGGCAACGACGATGCGATCCGTTCAATCAAGTTGTTTGTTTCAGCTGTAGCTGAGACTTGTATTGAAGGTAAGGCACAAACAGGTAGTGCACCGAAGGTTGAAGAGCTGGAAGCTAAAGCTGAAGAAAAAGCGCCGGTCGCTGAAGCGCCTGCAGCAGCAGAAGAAGTACCAGCAGCGGAAGAAACGCCTGCAGCAGGCGAAGCTGCACCGTCAGAAGGTGAGTAAGTTTAGCGTTAAAGCTTAAGTTTAAAAAGTTAGGCTTTAAAAACTTGATAATGCATAGGCGGCTTTGCTTAAGCATTATTAAAAAAATCTGGATAAAAAGGGAGCCTGCACTCCCTTTTTTACGAAATGTATTGATGCAATCTGGCAAGCATTAAACGCTTAGATTGTAACTAAGTGGGGAGAAGAATTATGGCAGCAATTTCTGCGTCAATGGTTAAAGAGCTTCGTGAGCGTACAGGCCTTGGAATGCTTGACTGCAAAAAAGCATTAAAAGAAGCCGATGGTAATATTGAAAAAGCAATTGAAGATCTACGTAAATCAAGCGGCATGAAAGCAGCTAAAAAAGCCGGTCGTGTAGCAGCTGAGGGTGTTGTAACCGCTCGTGTTGAAGGTGGTTTTGGTCAGCTGGTTGAAGTGAACAGTGAGACTGACTTCGTTGCACGTGACGATGGGTTTAAGGGTTTTGTTGCTAAAGTGGCGGACAAAGCGTTTAGCGAAAAGTCTGATGACGTAGCCGCTGTTATGGCTGGCGACCTCGAATCTGACCGTGAAGCTTTGGTACAAAAAATTGGTGAGAACATTGGTCTTCGTCGTATTGCCAATGTTGAAGGTGACACCTTGGGTGCTTATATTCACGGAAATCAGCGTATAGCCGTATTAGTATCCCTTAAAGGTGGCGATGAGACGCTAGCTAAAGACGTTGCGATGCATGTTGCTGCCGTTAACCCACAATTTGTTGCGCCTGAGAATGTTAGTCAGGATGTGATCGATAAAGAATCTGATATCATCAAATCTCAGCCAGATATGGCGGGTAAGCCTGAGAATATCGTTGATAAAATGATTCAGGGCCGAATTAAGAAGTTCTTAGGCGAAATAAGCCTAACTGAGCAAGCGTTTGTTAAGAACCCAGAAGTGACCGTTGGTCAGTTGGTTAAAGATGCAGGTGCTGAAGTTGTTGATTTTGTTCGTTTCGAAGTTGGTGACGGTATCGAGAAAGAAGAGAAAGATTTTGCTACTGAGGTAGCAGAACAGCTCGCCGGCAACTAAGCCTTTTAAAAAAAAGCCCGAAAGGGCTTTTTTATTGTTTGTAAATTATAGAAGAAAAAATCGCCCTCTATCCCATATACCAGGAGAAAGTTTTGGAAAAGAAGTTTAAACGTATATTACTTAAATTGAGCGGTGAAGCGTTGATGGGGGATTTAGGCTTTGGTATTGATCCAAAGGTGCTTGATGCCATGGCGCTGGAAATTGGTCAGTTAGTGGGTATTGGGGTGCAAGTGGGCCTCGTGATTGGTGGCGGTAACCTTTTCAGAGGGGCTGAGTTATCTGACGCAGGTTTAGATCGAGTGACAGGGGATCACATGGGTATGCTGGCAACGGTGATGAATGCGTTAGCCATGCGTGATTCGCTGGAGCGTGCGAATATTCCAACCAAGGTGATGTCAGCGATTTCTATGACAGGTGTGACGGATCAATACGATAGGCGTCAAGCCATTCGGTTATTGTCGGAGGGTGATGTCGTCATTTTCTCGGCAGGTACGGGTAACCCATTTTTTACTACAGATTCTGCTGCTTGTTTGCGTGGTATTGAAATCGAAGCCAATCTAGTACTTAAAGCAACCAAAGTTGATGGCGTCTATGATAAAGATCCGGCTAAATACCCAGATGCAGTGAAGTTTGATGCACTGACTTATGATGAGGTGTTGGATCGAAAGCTTGAAGTGATGGATTTAACGGCGATTTGCTTATGTCGGGATCATGAGCAGCCTTTGCGTGTATTTAAAATGGATAAGCAAGGGGCTTTACTGAATATTGTTATGGGTCAAGATGAAGGAACGTTAATTCACAGATAAAGAAACTTTTCTATCGGTTTTGACTCCCACTAAAGAAGTGATTCGTTAGGATTTAGGCACTTCTTTATGTATTTCTATTCTCTCTCGTTCTATTCTTCGTTGATTCAAGCGTTGTTTGTTCTTTTTATATCTTTTTTACCAGCGCTAATTTTTGCAGGTTTAGAATCACAAAAAAATAAGCATTACACATTTGAGGTTAATTCCACTGAGGAAGTAAATCCATGTGGGAATAAATATAACCTAGGAAGCCTTCTGTTTGTTCAGGGCGATCTGATTGAGCCAAAAGGGGAAGCGCACCCGCTTTCTCTGCGCTTCAACATGCGCGACAAGTCCGGTAGAGTCATGATTTATAATACTGGAACATGTTTTGACATATTAACGGAAGAGGATTTTGCAATTCTCAGAGGGTTAGTGGGTGAAAGTGATTTTGAAAAGAAAATGGCAGATTCTATATCTCAAGTGTCATATTTATGTGAAGGAAAGTCTGGAGAGACGACACAACAAAAACTATTGGTAAATTGGGATACCTCTGGAGAGAAGCTGACGGATATGGGGTACGATCCCCGTAAATATTATCCTCATTGCGAATGTAAGGACTCAATAAAGTTGCCAGAGTTAAGTTTTTATAATGGCAGATTATCTATTGATTTCCTTGCTGCGTTAGCTTGTCTTGTATTGGAGGCTCAAGACCAGGGTGAATTTACAGGAGCCACTAAAGAGGCTGAAAAACCCAGGAGATCCCGAAGGCACAAGATGGCCGATGAATCAAATCGGTATCAAAAGGAGTTCGGAGAAGGAAATTCTTTAAGCCTATTACCTTAGGTCAATGTACTGCCCATTTGATCGTTGCAAACTTTGAGGTGTAAGCTTGCTGCACCTGCATAGATTTAAAAATGTTCATTTCAATCATAACTTCAATTTAACGAATAGATTTTTTAAGCGTTTATTATGGGGTTCTCTTTTATTTATTTAATAATTAAATATTTCTCTGTTCTTGTTGTATTTATTTTTTCTTCTGTGTCCTTTGCTGTTTGGCAGTTACCTTTTAACAATGAGTATATTTTTTATGTGGAGTCAGTTTCAGATTCACAGGAATGCTTGCTTCATAGGGGCGGAGGGGAGTGCTTATCTCTTAATGGTTCACTGGTTCTCTTTAAACAAGGTGTAGCAAAGACTCTCTCATTGCATTTATTATTTGAAGATAACCCAAAGAAATACCTGAGAAGTAAATCTCTTCCCAGTGGTTCTAAAAGTTCTTCAGGTTTGTCTGTGAGTTCTTCAAATTCTTCAAGTAGTGAATTATTGTTTCCTTGCTCCGTTAGCGGTGGTGAAAAAGACCTTTTGAGCAAGGCTGAATCTGACAGTCTGGATTTCAGGAGGAAAGTTTTGATGCCACGTGTTTCTTCGGTTACCTATGGGTGCAAGGATGTATCCAGGCGGTATAAACAAAATCGCTTAATTACCTGGAGAATCGATGAGGATGACCAGCTCGATAAGCCTCTCGAAAGTGAAGAAAATTACTCTGGGAATTTTGATTGTCGTAATAAGAAACAAAAAGAGAGCGATCAAAAGCTTTTTGAGGGTAGATTGTCCCTTGGTTTCTTGACAGAGATAGTT
>CAKMZU010000003.1:18373-30575 GCA_929200485.1 uncultured Gammaproteobacteria bacterium
TAGTTAAACTGATCGAAAAGGCTAAACAATCAGGCGGCTTGAAGCATTTTAATGGTAAAGAAAAAAAAGCTGGCGACAATCGGGAGTTTGAAACTAAATTTGCGCATGAAAATACATTAAAGCTTCGTTTATAGTCTTTGCCTGGCAGTCAGGCTATTTGTCTGATTCCCTTCAAGCCCCCTGAGCAATTCTTTTATTTGTACTTTAGCTTGAGGCTGCATGCTGTTATCCTTGGCTGCTTTATTTTTGTCGGTTACAGTCAAACGGGTGGTTGTTGTGGTAGAAGAGACGCAAACCAAAGCAAAAGAACGTATGGTCAATGCCATTGAGGCATTACAGGTTGCATTCAAAAAGATCCGGACAGGGAGGGCACACCCAAGCATTTTGGATGCTATCCAGGTCGATTATTACGGGTCCGCGACACCTTTGTCTCAGCTGGCCAACATCAGTGTTGAAGATGCACGTATGTTATCAGTCACGCCTTGGGAAGCTAAAATTGTTCCTGATGTTGAAAGAGCAATCATGAAGTCAGACCTTGGGCTTAATCCCTCAACGGCGGGTAGCGTCATTCGTGTACCTATGCCTATGCTGACGGAAGAAACCCGAAAAGGCTTTATCAAACAAGCGAAACAGGAAGCGGAATCAGCCAGAGTTTCTGTTCGTAATGCCAGGCGTGATGCGAATAATGAATTAAAGGCCCTGGTCAAAGACAAAGAAATTAGCGAAGACGAAGAACGTCGTGCACAGGAAAGCATCCAAAAAGTCACGGATACGTATGTCGCTGAGGTTGAAAATCTGCTTAAAGAAAAAGAGCAAGACTTGATGGAAATTTAAGCCTCTTCTCATGCCTGAAGAACTCCTCCCGCCCCCTAAGCACATTGCCATTGTGATGGATGGTAATGGACGTTGGGCGAAAAAACGGCATTTACCTGCAGCAGCTGGCCATAAGGCCGGTGCTGCAAATGTCCGAGAAATCCTGGAAGCTGCTCGAAATCTTGGGGTGAAAGCCTTAACGCTTTTTGCTTTCAGTACCGAAAACTGGAATCGTCCAAAGCTTGAAGTCAAAGCCTTAATGGCGTTGTTTTCTGATTATTTGGATGGTCATATTGATGAGTTGAAAAACGCGGGCGTTCGGCTGCGCTTTATTGGTGCGCGAGATAAATTTCAACCGGCGCTCCTGAAGAAAATTCAGTTTGCAGAACAGGAAACTCAGGGCAATCATGAATTCACGCTGACACTGGCCGTTGATTATGGTGGCCAGTGGGATGTTTTGAATGCGACTAAAATACTGGCTCAAAAAGTAAAAAAGGGTGTGATTGATCCTGAAGCCATCGATGAGGCGACCTTTGAAGCGCAATTGAGTCTAAACGACATTGAATACCCCGATCTGTTAATCCGTACTAGCGGTGAATACCGCATCAGTAATTTTCTGCTTTGGCAGTTGGCTTATAGTGAATTTTATTTTACGGATGAGCTTTGGCCTGATTTTAAGCAGGCTGCCTTAACTCAGGCGGTTGAAAGTTATCAGCGGCGGAATAGACGTTTCGGCGGTCGAGAAGAATAACGAATCATGAAAAATAGAATATTAACAGGGCTTGCAGCAGCAGCACTTGTGATTGTGTTGGTTAGCTTTTTAAAGCCTGTGGCGTTAGCCGCTGTTATAGCGTTAGTTTTTGCTGTTGGGGCTTATGAGTGGGCATCCCTTTCAAACATAAAGCCTCGTGTGCTTAAGAGTCTTTATGCCTTGTTGTTGTTAGGGCTAATGATGGTGCTAGGGTTTTATTTTAACCTGCTTGATGGTGTCAAGGAATCGTCCCTTTTAGGCTTTATCCATCTGGTTGGTCTTTTTTGGGCGATGGTGCTGCTTTGGGTGATGTCTTATCCCAGAAGTGCCGTTATTTGGTCACACCCAGTGTTTATTGGAATCATGGGTGCCGTTGTGATTGTACCACCCGTCATTGCGTTGGTTTATTTGCTTCATTTACCACAGGGTAATTGGCTGGTTCTTTACTTGGTTGCATTGGTTTCTTCTGCTGATACCGGTGCGTATTTTTTCGGTAAATTTTTAGGCAAGAAAAAATTATGCCCTAAAGTTAGCCCTGGAAAATCCTGGGTGGGGCTGTTTGGCGGATTGTTTGTAAGCTCATTGTTTTCTCTTTGCTGGTATATGGCAAGCCCAATGCCTCAATTATCTTTGCTATCTTTTATTTTGATTGGCGTGGTTGCGGTGCTGTTTTCTGTGCTTGGCGATTTAATGGAAAGTATGGTTAAACGTCAAGCAGGCAAAAAAGACAGTGGCTCGATTTTGCCGGGCCATGGCGGGCTGTTAGATCGTATTGATAGCATGACAGCGGCTGCCCCGATTTATCTGTTGTTATTACTTGTGCTTTTGGAGCAGCAGTAATGCAAAATCTGGTAATACTCGGAGCAACCGGTTCAATCGGTACTAACACGCTTGATGTGGTTGCAAGGCATCCGGATAAATATGAAATCCATTGTCTCGTTGCGCAAAAAAATGATGCACTGCTTTTTGAGCAATGTATGCAATTCAATCCACCCTTTGTTTGGCTTGAAGATTTAGCCAGTGCAAAACGCCTGATTGATAATTTAGCCAGTGTTAATCTTACGTCGCAAGTGTTAACCAACTATGATGATTTGTTGTCAGTTATCTCAGATAGCCGTGTGACAACCGTTGTTTCTGCAATGGTCGGTGCAAAAGGTTTATTGCCGACCTTATCTGCGATTCAATCAGGTAAAAAAGTTTTACTGGCCAATAAAGAAAGTCTGGTGACGGCGGGTCAGTTATTTATGGATGCGGTCGAGAAATCTAAAGCAACCTTGATTCCGCTTGATAGTGAACACAGTGCGATTTTTCAGTGCTTACCAAAAGGGCTTGTGACAGATGATATCGGCTTATCTAAGTTGATTCTAACAGCTTCGGGTGGGCCATTTCGCACAATGAGCATTGAGCAGATGCGTGAAGTCACAGCCGCCCAGGCAGTCAATCACCCTAACTGGTCAATGGGGCCTAAAATTTCAGTTGATTCGGCAACCATGATGAATAAGGGGTTGGAGCTGATTGAAGCGCATTGGTTATTTGGTGTGCCAGCTGACCGTATTGATATAGTGGTGCACCCTGAAAGTATTGTTCACTCTATGGTGCAATATACTGACGGTTCAACTTTAGCGCATTTGGGTGATCATGATATGCGCTGCCCGATCAGTGTTGGTTTAAGCTGGCCTGAGCGGATCTCATCAGGTGTGAATGATTTAGATTTAGTCACGCTTGGTAAACTACACTTTGAAACAGCAGATGAGTCGCGCTTTCGTAATCTTCGCCTTGCAAGAGAAGCCTGTGAGGCGGGACAAAGCGCTGCAGCTATATTAAATGCAGCCAATGAAGTCGCGGTTGAAGCCTTTTTAAAAGAACAAATAGGCTTTTTATCTATCGCCGACATTAATGAACAGGTACTTCAAACAATGCCTCTGGAAGATCTTGACTCCATAGGGGCAGTGATAGAAGTGGATAGCCGTGCAAGGCACATGGCTGCCAAGCTAATCGGTCAGGAAGGACGTTGAATATGGAAGTTCTACAGCAAATCCTCATCATGATAGTTACACTCGGTGTATTGGTGGCTTTCCATGAGTATGGACATTTTTGGGTGGCGCGAAAGTGCGGCATAAAAGTTTTGAAGTTTTCAGTAGGATTTGGTCCCTCCATTTTTAGATGGTTTGATAAGCATCAAACGGAATATTGTTTGGCGGTTATTCCTTTGGGCGGCTTTGTTAAGATGCTTGATGAGCGTGAAGAAGCCGTTGCTGAAGAAGAAAAACATTTAGCGTTTAATAATCAGCCGGTTTGGCAGCGAATTCTCGTGGTGGCGGCAGGGCCTGTTGCCAATTTTATTTTAGCGATTGTGGTTTATTGGGCGATTTTTTTAAATGGCACGACAGGCTTGGCACCCATAATTTTTCATGTTGAGCCTGATTCTGTTGCCGCAAAAGCCGGGGTTGTCCAAGGCATGGAAATTGTTGCTGTAGATGGTAAGCAGACCAAGACGGCGGAATCCGTTGCCAGAGCGTTTCTAAACCACATTGGAAGCAGTGGTGAGATCAAATTATCTGTTAAAACCGATGGTTTAAGCGAGCCTGAGCAAATTGCGTTGCCCGTTCATGAATGGTTGAAAGATGAGGCCGAGGCCATTGATCCTGTTCAGGATTTAGGTCTTGGCTTTTATCGGCCAAAAATTGATCCGATAATACAGTCCGTGGTTCCTGATAGCGCTGCGAGCCGGGCAGGCTTATTGCCTGGAGATCAATTATTGACCGTAGGGGGTGAGCGGCTTGATGATTGGGCTAAATGGGTGGAGAAAATACAAGCGAACCCCAATACACCTCTGGCAATCACTGTTAAGCGCGGTCAAGATGTTTACCCAATGACCTTGAGACCTGAAGGGAAAAGTCGCGGGGGTGAAGTCAAAGGCTTTGTAGGCATTCAAGTGAAACTGCCAAAACTTCCAGAAGAACTTTTAAGAAAACAACACTATAACCTGATTACTGCAATGCCTCCTGCATTAAAAAGAACTTGGCAAAACATTGTATTTAGTTTAACGTCCCTGAAAAAATTGCTCCTGGGTCAACTCTCTTATAAGCAATTAAGTGGACCTATTAGTATTGCTCAAGTTGCCAATGATTCGTTTAACTTTGGATTGATGGCGTATTTGAGTTTATTAGCACTGTTAAGTGTCAGTTTAGGTGTGTTGAATTTATTGCCAGTGCCTGTATTAGACGGTGGGCATATTTTTTTCTATCTCATTGAGTGGATAAAAGGCAGCCCTGTACCTGAAAAGATTCAGCTGGTCGCCTATCAGATAGGTTTGTTTATTGTACTGGCAATTATGGCTTTAGCCATTTTTAATGATATTAATCGATTGACTTGATGTTAAAAAAACTCCTTGATATTAGCTCTATTTCCTTTGCGTCTCTTGTTGTGTCTGCATGGCTTTTGG
Organism: uncultured Gammaproteobacteria bacterium; assembly: GCA_929200485.1. Classification (GTDB taxonomy): domain Bacteria; phylum Pseudomonadota; class Gammaproteobacteria; order Pseudomonadales; family DT-91; genus CAKMZU01. Next base: position 23,383 of record CAKMZU010000003.1, read on the forward strand.
CTGCGTCTGCATTTTCAAGCGATGTCAGCTTTGTGCCTAAAGATATTCGTGTCGAAGGCTTAGCTCGTGTTTCTTCAGATACCATTTTCGCAAGTCTGCCCTTTTCTATGCATGAAAAGGTCGATAAGAAAATGCTGAGCGAAACCATTAATATCTTGTTTAAAACAGGCAATTTTGAGCATGTTGAGGTTGGCCGTGATGGCGATATTCTGGTCGTGCGGGTTAAAGAGCGGCCGGCCATTGCCTCGATTGAAATTGAAGGCAATAAAGCCATCAAAGAAGAAGACTTAAAGCAGGGGCTATCTCGCTCAGGGTTATCGGAAGGAAAACTGTTTAAACGAGCGACGCTTGAAGGTATCCGTCTGGAGTTGCAACGCCAATATGTAGCACAAGGTCGTTATGACTCTGGCATCAGTACCAAGGTGACACCCGCTCGAAACAATACCGTCAATATTCTGATTACAGTGGATGAAGGGTCCGTCGCTAAAGTCCGCCATTTTAATATTGTCGGTAATAAGGTCTTTAAAAATGAAACCCTGATTGAAGAATTGCAGATGCGACAAACGCATTGGCTATCGCTTTTTAAAGGTGATGATAAGTATTCTCGTGAGCGTCTTCAGGGTGATTTAGAGCGTCTGGAATCGTATTACCGAGATCGCGGTTATCTAAAATTTGCAGTCAATTCGACGCAGGTGTCGTTGAGCCCTGAAAAAGATGCAGTGTTTATTACCATCAATATTACTGAAGGCGATATTTATACTGTCTCTGATGTGAAGCTTTCAGGTGAGATTATTTTGCCGGAGCCGATCATCAAAAGTATGGTGATGATTAAACCGGGTATGGTTTATTCTCAATCTCGGATAACACAAACCCAGGAGTTGGTTTCACGGGTATTAGGCAATGATGGCTATACCTTTGCCAAAGTTAGAAGTTATCCAAAGGTGAATGAAGAGAATAAAACCGTTGAGCTAACCTTTTTTGTTGATCCGGGAAAGCGAACCTATGTTAATCGCGTCATTTTTAAAGGGAATGTCACCACGAAGGATGAAGTGCTAAGACGTGAGATGCGTCAGATGGAAGCTGCACCGGCATCCGGTAGCAAGATCGAACAGTCGCGTTTGTACCTGAACCGCTTAGGCTTTTTTAAAGATGTTAAATCTGAAATTGTTGAGCTGCCGGATAAGGATGATTTGATTGATGTGATCTTTACGGTGGAGGAGCAACCTTCAGGGCAAATCAATGCCAGTGTGGGCTATTCTGACGGCTCAGGATTATTGCTCTCCGCTGGCCTTCAGCAGAATAACTTCTTAGGTTCAGGTAACAGTGTTGCTTTCTCCGTTAGCCGTAATGACTATCAAAAGAGTGTAGATTTTAGTTTTAATGACCCGTTTTACACCATTGATGGGGTAAGTCGCGGATTTAATATGTATTACCGCAATACGGATTTTCAAAAAGCGGGCATCTCAACTTACAGTATTGATACCTATGGTGCAGGCTTAAATTATAGCTACCCAATTGGTGAAGGCACATCGGTAGGCTTTGGTGTGGGTTATGCCAATGTGAAAGTGCATACCGGTTCTTATGCGCCGCAGGAAATTGTCGGCACACCCCAGCCTTGGCCTGGTTTGGATGAATATATTGATCGGGTCTACGTCAATGGGCAGCCTGAATTTCCAGTCGATGAAAAATTGCAACCAATTGATGAGCTTTATATTCAAGATCCAACCGCTCAACCCTTTAAAGAACCGGGCACAGGATTTGTTGATATCCATGGTGATCAGTACAACAATTATAAATTGAACCTTACATGGCGGCAGTATCGTTTGAACCGCGGTGTGATGCCAACTAAGGGCTATGATCAGCGTTTAGGTGCCGAGCTGGGTATTCCCGGCAGTGATCTGGAATACTATAAGATTAATTATACAGGCCAGATTTATTTGCCTGTGGCTCCTGAATATATCTTCAGGCTACACACACGCTTAGGTGCAGGCTTTGGTTACGGCGATACTTCACGTATGCCATTTTTAGAGAATTATTATGCAGGGGGTATTGGTTCAGTTCGTGGTTATGAGCGTTCTACCTTGGGGCCTCGTGGCACGCCGGCAGAAATTTATTTACGAGATAACCCAAGAAAGGCACCTGATGGTGTACAAGTCGCGTCACTCGATTATGGGTATATCTATGATGATGAAACTGAGAAATTTGTGACTCGAGAAATCACCAGTCGTTACAACCACATAGGCGGTAATGTTCTGGTTGAAACCGGTGTCGAGTTTATCTTCCCCTTATGGCTGATCAAAGATCGTAGTTCTGTGAGAACCATGCTGTTTGTTGATGCGGGTAATGTATTTGACACCGATTGTAATGATACCCAGCTAGACTGCCATTCGCCTGATATAACCAAGCTTCGTGCATCGGCTGGATTAGGCTTAACCTGGTTAAGCCCGATGGGGCCGTTGAGCTTTAGTTTGGCGCAACCGTTTAATTATGGTGACATTAATAAGGGTAACCGTAAGTTCTTCCAGTTCACCATTGGAACGGGCTTTTAAACGAATTCTCCGTTAACAACTATTTAAAGAGACCAGTAAGAAGGAAAGTGGTATGAAACAGTTACTTTTAAAGCAGCTTCTTTTAAAACAAATAATAGCCGCAGGCGTTGTTTTTGCAGCGTTGATGAGCACCTTTGCTACTGCAGAAGAATTAAAAGTTCGCGTTGTTAATATCGAGCAAGCCATACTAGGCACCGATGTTGCGAAAGAAGAAATCAAAAAAATTGAAGCGGATAGTGAATTTAAAAAGAATATGGCTCAAATCCAGAAAATTCAGGAAGAAGGCCAGAAGCTCACTGAAAAGTATAAAAAAGATGCATCGATGATGAGCCCAAAAGAGGTTCAGGAATTGGAAACAAAAATTAAAAGCAAGCAAGGCGATCTTGAGCATTTAGGTAAAAAAGTACAAGAAGTTCGAGCGAACTTTATGCGTGGAATGATGATTCGTATGAATGCCGATGTCACCATCGCTGTAAAAGAGATCATTGATGCAGAAAAAATCGGCTTATTGTTACCGGCTAATCCACAGTTGATTCTTCACGCAGATCCAAGCATGGATATCACCCCTAAGGTGACTGAAAAATTAAATAAAAAGTTTAAGAAATAAGTTGTGAAGAACTCAGCTGTGAAAAAGTCAGTCGGGGAGATTGCTGCTTTTTTAAAAGCAGAAGTGGTAGGTGATAAGGATCAATTTATCGAAGGCATTGCGCCTTTAGATGAGGCCGTCTCCTCTGATATAAGCTTTTTATCGAACGCATCCTTTGAGAAAGCATTAGGGGAGAGTAATGCAGGTGCTGTTATTGTGCAGCCAGAGCTAGCATCGGGATGTAAGGCGACGGCGATTATCCATCCCGACCCTTATCGATGTTTTGCTGCTATCAGCGGATGGTTTTCCTCCGAACCTGAATTTACATCAGGTATCAATGATTCGGCTAGTGTTGATGCATCGGCTATCATCGCAGACTCGGCAACTATTTGCGAACAGGTCGTTATTGGCCCAGATGTTCACATTGGTGAAAATACCATTATCGAATCGGGTGCAGTGATCCAAAAAGGCACTGTCATTGGCAGTAACTGTCATATATACCCAAACGTGACGCTTTATCATGATGTGGTTTTAGGGGACGAAGTGGACGTGCATAGCGGGGCAGTGATTGGCAGTGACGGGTTTGGTTTTGCGCCAGATCCAAAGGGCGAACGTAAATGGCATAAAATTCATCAGTTAGGCACAGTGATTATTGGTGATCGTGTGGATATAGGTTCATCGACGACCATTGATCGAGGCGCGTTAGGTGACACTCGAATTGAAAACGATGTCATTATTGATAGCCAGGTGCATATTGGCCATAACTGTGTGATTGGTGAAGGCAGTGCGTTAGCTGGCTGTGTGGGCTTAGCTGGTAGCTCTATCATCGGAAAGGGCTGTTTGTTAGCAGGTGGCGTGGGCATTGCGGGGCATTTAACGATTCCGGATGGTTCACAAATCACCGGTATGACCATGGTAACCAAAACCCTGAATAAATCAGGTTCTTATTCGTCGGGAACGCCAATGATGCAAACCCGCGATTGGAAAAAATCAGCCATCCGTTTTAGTCAATTAGACGAGATGGCAAAACGGCTCAAAGCGCTTGAAAAACAATTAGAACGAATGAGCCTTAAGGATTAGTATTGTGATGTTTATAGATGAAATTCGTGAGTATTTGCCGCATAGATACCCTTTTTTATTGGTGGATCGTGTGACGGAAATTCACTTAAATGATCGAATTGTGGCGTATAAAAATATATCGATCAATGAGCCGTTTTTTAATGGTCATTTCCCTGATTATCCTGTGATGCCTGGTGTATTGATTGTTGAAGCCATGGCGCAGGCGGCTGGAATCTTAGGGTTTAAATCCTTGGATAAGAAACCTGCGGATGGCTCAATGTATATGTTGGTGGGTAATGATAAAGTCCGTTTTAAACGTCAGGTTGTGCCAGGCGATCAATTAAAACTTGAAGCGCAGATAGATGGCAAACCTAAGCGCGGTATCTGGCGCTTTAATTGTCAAGCGTCGGTTGATGGTGCGCTTGCCGCTTCTGGCTCTATTTTGTGTGCGGATAGAAAACGTCCTTAGTCATTTAAGCTGGCCAAGATATTAAAGGTTATTCATATCATTATTGGCATCAATACTGTTTTCCGTGTCAGAACTTTCAGATTCAGTGCTCTTGTTACGATCGACACAAGGAGTTCTATAGGTTGGGTTTTGACGGGTTAAAAGATTGTTCAACCCGAAATGGTTATAGTTTATTTTTCCAATAGCCCTGTCGCTGTAGAAGCTAAATGACTTATGGCTATTTAACTGTTGGATTTTAACAAAAGCATCTGGGTGATAGCAGATTTTTTTGGGTTCTTTAGCCTCAACTCGCCGGATTGGCATAGAAAGGTTTACCGAAATACTATTATTATATCCATCATATTTAGGGTCATAGTAGAGCCGAAAGATCTTTTCTAGATCAATCTTGTTCAATGTATAACCTAAAGAGGTAACAAAGTCGACATGTTCCTCTTCTGTTATAGGAAGTTCTGAGCTGTCTTCTATATAGCCAGTATAGCGCTCCTCTTGATTATTGATAACTCTGAGGTCAATCCATGCAATTTCTGGCCAGGGAGTTTCTTTGAAGTCCCATTTTTTAACGGCTAAAAAGTCTGGCTCTAACTCGTAGTAATCTGTTTCCGGGTAATGAATATCTACCTGGTCGTTCCTTTTGAGCTCAATGCTTGTATTGTAGTAAATTTGTTTTTTTTCGGTAAAGGTGAAGAATAATCTGAAGGCTTTACTCTCGAGGGTATTGTTTCCAAAGGGGTTAATTTGTCTCAGTCGTATTTTTTTAGAAAATTCAGGTGAGTCAGTTACAGCTAACAGTAATTGATCTGATAGAGTGCTCAAAACACAAACTGCGAAAACAAGGTGGAGTTTTATGGTCTTTGGGTACATGCGAGAGAAGGATTTCTGATAAAATTTATTTGTCTGTGAAAAGGAAATAAGTTGGATTACATTTTTAATGATTGGTGCAGTGAACATCTTATGAAAATAGCCATTGTCGCCGGTGAGGCCTCAGGAGATATCTTAGGGGCAGGTTTAATCACTGAATTAAAAAAGCACTACCCTGATGCTCGCTTTTTTGGTGTGGGTGGTGATCGCATGAAAGCCGAAGGCTTTGAGAGTCTGTTCCCGCTTGATCGACTCTCAGTGATGGGGTTTATTGAACCACTCAAGCGTCTCCCTGAATTGCTTCATATTCGAAAAACGCTGGTGCAAACCGCGATTGATAAAAAGGTTGATCTTTTTATTGGCATTGACTCGCCCGATTTTAATTTGGGTATCGCCAAACGCTTAAAAAAGCAGGGGATTAGAACCTGCCATTATGTCTCCCCCTCAGTATGGGCCTGGCGGCAAGGCCGAATTAAAGGGATTAAAGCATCCGTTGATTTGATGCTCACGCTTTTGCCTTTTGAGGCGCAATTCTATCAAGAGCATCAAGTGCCCGTGGCTTTTGTTGGCCATCCTTTAGCGGATCAAATTCCGCTTGAGCCTAACCCATATGACGCAAAAGCCAGGTTAGGTTTAACGGATAATCAAGAATATCTTGCAGTTATGCCAGGCTCTCGTGAGGGTGAGGTGGCAAGGCTAGGTGGGCTTTTTCTGAATGTAGTAAATGAATTGCTTAACCATTTACCTGATTTACATTTCCTGATACCGGCGGCCAACAGTGCTCGAATGAATCAATTGAAAGCAATATTGGCGGAAACACCAGAGAGGGTTAAAAAGACAGTCAGCTTGATAGATGGCCAATCGCAAGATGTTATGCTGGCGTCGAAAGCTGTGTTGTTAGCATCAGGTACAACCGCCCTTGAAGCCATGTTACTGAAAAAGCCTATGGTGGTTTCTTACAAGCTCACGCCTATTACCTATGCAATAGTGTCCCGATTGATTCGATGTGATTATGTGTCCTTGCCTAATCTTTTAGCGGATAAGCCCTTGGTTCCGGAGTTATTGCAGTATGACGCAACAGTCGATCACTTATCAACGACACTGTTACCTTTGTTAAATGATGAAAATGCGCGATTGGCGCAGGTGCAAGCATTTACTGATTTACACCATCAGCTAAAGCAAGATGCCGATGTCAAAGCAGCGGCAGCCATCAGTCACTTACTAAGCGAGTGAGTCATGAATGACATTCAATTACAATATTCAGGGGCACTCTTGGCGGGTGTGGATGAAGTGGGCCGTGGGCCATTAGCGGGTGATGTTGTCACAGCAGCTGTTATCTTAGACCCAGAAAACCCAATTGACGGCTTGATGGATTCTAAAAAACTCACCGAAAAAAAACGTGAAGCGCTATTTCCCATCATTCAAGAAAAAGCATTAGCCTTTGCGATTGCCCGTTGTTCAGTTGAAGAAATTGATCAATGGAATATCCTGCAGGCTTCATTGATTGCAATGCATAGAGCAGTGGATGCCTTATCGGTAAAACCTGAATATGTTGCAGTGGATGGCAATAAATTACCCAAGTGGGATTATCCCAGCGAGCCGGTTGTAAAGGGCGATGCGTTAGTGGCTGAAATAGCGGCGGCATCTATTCTTGCGAAGGTCACTCGAGATA
>CAKMZU010000003.1:30585-35944 GCA_929200485.1 uncultured Gammaproteobacteria bacterium
TGAATATGGTTTTGCCAGGCACAAAGGCTATGGGACGAAAGCGCATATGGCTGCGATTGAAAAACATGGCATCTGCCCGATCCATCGCAAATCCTTTGCACCTGTTAAAAAGCAGATAGACTTGTTTGCTTAGCTCAATTCGTCTAAAACTCCCCATCGAGATTAGCTAGCTCTTTAAGCTTGTCGGCATCAATGATTTCAATATCTTTATTGCTAAAGGTGATGGTTTCTGCTTTGGCGAGTCTGCTGAAAATTCGGCTGACCGTTTCTATGGTTAACCCCAAATAGTTAGCAATATCAGAACGCGGCATCGGCAGGGTAAAACGATTCGAACATTGATTATGGCGCGCTTTTCTTGCTGAAATAGTCAATAAAAAGGTCGCTAGCCGTTGTTCTGCGGTTTTTTTCGAAAGCAAAGTAATTAGCATTTGATCAGAGGTGATTTCTTTGCCCATGAGCTGAAAAAAATGCATTTGTAATTCAGGAAACTCACTGGTCAGTTGCTGAAATTGGGTAAAGGGAATTTCGCAAATACCCGCCTCATCCAAGGCTTTGGCATTATTGGTGTAGTGGTTTTTACCGATACCATCGAGGCCGACGATTTCACCAGGGAAGTAAAACCCTGTCACTTGTTCTTCGCCGTCTTCGGTTATCTGGTAAGTTTTAATATGGCCTGAACGTATGGCATAGACGGATTGAAAGCCATCTAAGGTGCGATAAAGATGCTTACCTTTAACCAGATCTCGTCTGCGTCTAACAATATCATCGAGCCGATTGATTTCATCGGCCTTCAATGCTGCTGGCAAACAGATATCACCTAAACTGCACTGGTTACAATTGATAGTTGCGTTGTGTGGACATTGCCTTGCCGAATTATTAGTTTCTTGAGCGATCATGTGTATCCCTGAACAATTAAGCGATTATATCGCTTTGGAAAACTCTGTGCTGTTATTATTGTGATAACTGTCGAATTGTGCGGCAATTTGCCTCACAAAATAATAACCTTTTGGGGTGAGTTGAAGCCATGTCTTGTTTATCTCAACCAATCCATCCTTGATATAAGGAGTCAATGCGCTTAATGCCCTGGCAAAGGTTTGTTTGAATGATACCCCATAGGTGGATTCAAATGCCTGAATATTCACTTGAAAAGTCGTCATCAATTGCATGATCACTGAGCGAGTCTGTGTGTCGGTCTCATTGCTCAAACAGCCTTTGTCGTAAGAAAATGTCGAGGAATCCAGGGCTTGGTAATAATCATCCAGTGATTTCGCATTTTGAAATAACATGGAGTCGGTTTGACTGATCGCGGACACGCCAAGACCAATCAAATCGCAGGCTTTTTTCACTGAATACCCCTGAAAATTTCGCTGTAATTTTTTATGTTGGAGTGCGCTATAGAGTTCATCGTCTTCTAAAACGAAATGATCCATGCCGATCATGCGATAGCCCGACTCCGTCAAGTTATCAATGGCCTGCTGATAAAGGGTGAGCTTTAATTGACTGTCGGGTACACCGAGACGATCCAGCGCACGTTGACTTTTAAATCTCTCAGGCAGATGGGCATAATGATACAGTGCAATGCGATCAGGCTTGATCTTAATTAACGCCGAAAGCGTTCGGGCAAAAGAGGCAACGGATTGCAATGGCAACCCATAGAGGAAATCCAGATTGATTGATGTAAAACCTAGTAGCCTGGCTTGAGCGACTAGCTGCTCAATATCTTCAAGGCGATGCTCACGGTTCATGGCTTTTTGCACTTTAGAATCAAAATCCTGCACGCCAAAGCTTATACGGTTAAACCCTAACCCTTTAAGCAATGCCAATGTCGATGCGTTTACTGTGCGAGGGTCAACTTCAATTGAAAACTCTCGAGTCTCATCTTTGGATAATTTAAAATGCTGTGCCAAAAGAGTCATCAGGCGTGTTAATTGTCCATCGTTTAAAAATGTCGGAGTGCCGCCGCCTAGATGCAGCTGGTTGACCGTTCGCCTTTTTTTAATCAAGTTTTCAAGCATGGCCATTTCTTTAGCTAGATAGTCCAGGTACTTATCGGCTTCTTTACGATTTTTGGTTACCACCTTATTGCAACCACAGAAATAACAAATATCTGCACAAAAAGGGATGTGAAGATAGAGTGACAATGGCTCAAAGGGTTTTTCTTTGACTGATAACAGTGCGGCAGAGTATACCCATGGCTCAAGTGGTTTCATGACATTGGCGGTTGGGTAGGATGTGTAGCGTGGACAGCTTTGATTGTATTTGGCAATCAAATCAGTATTGGGTAGCGAGTCTGTGAATGTATCCAGCGCGTTTATCATGTCTCCTGGCCTTTGTTTTTTTGTAGTCTAACTATTGTAAATCGCTTTTAGGCGGGGATTTTGATCTGGCGCAAAATTTACAAAAAGGCATTGGGTACACTTTAATACACGTTAAATAATAAAGGATGGCCGCAATGTCTCAAACGGTTGCTATTGATTATACCCAGCAGATTGATAACAAAGACCTCTCACACATCCCCGGTGATTATGGTTACCCTTGGGTGGGGCAAGCCATTTCGGTGATGACGGATTTGCATAATGTGGTCAATGATTTTTATCAGCGTTACGGTGAAGTTTCTCGTATTCGTCTAGGTGGCCAGAATGGTTTGCTGGTGGTTGGGGCCGATAATTATCAGAAAATCTTTATCGATAAGGATAAAAATTTCTCAGCCAGGATGGGCTATGAAAAAACGCTGGGTTCGATTTATCCCGATACTATTCTGACCTCTGATGGTGATGAGCACCGTGAAGTACGTCGACTGTTTCAAACCGCATTTAAAAATGATGCGATGAAACAATATATTGAGCGCATCAATGAAGTGGTCGCCAGAAATCTTGATCTGATTGAAGATAAGCGGTCAATTGTTTTTTTTAAAACCATCAAACAAACGCTGATGGAAGTGGCGCTTAATGTGTTTTTTGGTATTGATGATTTAGATGGCAAGGAAACAGCCAAACTGATTCAATCATTTAAAGACAGCTCGGAAGGGTTATTGGCGCTGGTGCGTAAAGAGATTCCGGGTGGTAAATTTAAAAAAGGGAAAGAGGGTATTCGCTATCAACATGCGTTTTTACAACAGTTGATTGAAGAGCGCCGTGGTCAAGCAGGCACAGATACGATGACGTATCTTTGTAATGAGCGGGATGATAATGGTGACTACTTTGCCGATGAGATGATTATTAAGCAAGCGGCATTTTTATTGTTTGCAGCACATGACACGACAACCTCTGCCATTATTCATATGGTTTATCATTCGGGAAAAAACCTTGAGTGGCAAACACGAATGTTGAATGAGATTCGTGCATTAAACAAGCCTGAATTAGCTTATGAAGATCTTGATAAGATGGGCGATACTGACTTGGTATTTAAAGAATCACTGCGCATGCATCCCTCTGTTCCAATGTTAGCCAGACGAACCATACGAGATTCTGAATTAGGGGGTTTTCATGTGCCTGCCAATACCGTGGTTTGGTGTCCACCGGTGTTTAACCATTATATGCGTGAATATTGGACTGATCCTTATAGTTTCGATCCAGAGCGCTTTTTGCCTGAGCGCAGTGAGCACAAAAGTCACAGTTTTTGTTATATGCCTTTTGGTGGTGGTGCGCACAAATGTATCGGCATGCACTTCGCGGCAATGGTAGCTAAAGCTTTTATGTTCCAGTTTGTTCAGCGTTTTGACTATCAAACGCTTAAAGATTACAGCCCTAAAATGGACCATATGCCATTGCCAAAACCACACGATGGGTTGCCTTTAAATCTGGTTAAACGTGAATGAAATAATAAGTTAGCAAAAAAAGAAAAGGTGAAGCCCACCTTTTCTAAATGTATAAACGTTCGGCAAAAAGGATGTTTCAGGGCATTGGTATCTATGATAATAAAAAAGCATCCTGATAATCGGCACAATCAGCTATTTATTGGTAAGTTGCTCTTATGCTCTCCAGTTTAGCTTCAGCGTATGCGACATCAATCCCCATATATTCCCAAATACTTCGAAGTGTTTTTTCACTATGGTCTGATAGGTATATTCTTTTGGCTATCAACCTATTTAGTATGGCTTTTTTGAAAACGAATTTATGGCTACAAATTTGTGCAAAATGTTGCATTATATTTATGTTAGGTTTATCAGAATTATGGTAATTCATAACTGATTCTTCAGCAGGCACCAGTATCTCTATTACCATTTGCGATGATTTTTCAATGCGTGATTTTGCAAGGGCGTACATATGAGCTTGTTCATATGTTGTTGTTGCATAGAATCCTTGTCCCATATCTCCATCGCCGACAGGAAGAAAACCTTCTTCTTCGAACGATTCCCAATTGTCGGACGCAGTTCCATGGAATGTTTTTATGTAGTGTTGACCATCTTCTCCCACTACATGATGATTTTTGCAGCCCTTCTCAAATAGTTGCTCGAAAGACTTTACCTTATGATCTGTTATTAGTTTCATTTTACTGCAACTGCAATTCCAATTTATCACGTCATCAGGAGGTTCTCCGATATGTATTAGTGCCTTGTTAAATTGATTGCTTGCAGCCTGTTGTATTTGAGAAGTTGGCGTGTTGACCTTGTAAAAATGTACTTCTTCTTTTGAAGGGTCTCTGATCACCTTTCGAGTTGTTTCAGACTGCTTGAGAGAACCGGTTTGGAGTAGTCCATTGAATTCTTTTACTATCTGTTGTATTTGTAGATTGTAATTTTCTACTGGTATTGGTGTTGCGGTTGGGAGACAGGCAGTGTTGTGTGGCAGTGTTGAAAGGGTGCTTGATTCTGACAGGATTGGCTTATTCAACCCTGCCAAACTTACTTGAAAGGTCAATAAACAACAGATGCCAGTCGAGAGCTGAAAAAGAAACTTCATGATACTTCACTCACAAAATGCTGAATATGATACTTATGACTTCGGTTAAAGAGATAAGATCAAAAAAACATCAAAACAGTTCAGCATTATGAAAAATTAAGTATTTACCAAAAAATCCGCCATGCGAAACATGGGTTGTTTTAGCACGGTTTTCACTTCTGCTGCGTTGACTTCATCTAACGCATAATCAAAACAATGTAACCACTGATCACGGTCATCGTTATAGATTAAAATTTTACTTTTTAAAGCCTACATATTCGATTTTTTGCATTTTTTTGATTACCAATCGCTAAAAGATTACAGCCCTAAAATGGACCATATGCCATTGCCAAAACCACACGATGGGTTGCCTTTAAATCTGGTTAAACGCGCATAAAACCATAAGCCAGCAATAATAAGCAAAGGTGAGAAAGGGTGAGAAAGGGTGAGAAAGGGTGAGAAAGGGTGAGAAAGGGTGA
>CAKMZU010000004.1:0-4138 GCA_929200485.1 uncultured Gammaproteobacteria bacterium
GGTTCTTATCGAGCGATTTAAGTTCCTCAGATAGAGTAACTGACACACGAATGCCTTTTTTGTCTTGGGCTTTTTCACCTTCTTGGGCGATTGATTCCGCGAGCTGTTCACTCGGTTTGAGGTCTTTTACTTCAAGCTTTTCGTTGGCTTTAGCAATGCCTTTTTGGAGCATTTGTGCTTGAGGAGAAAGCGGATCAATTTGAGTGAGTAACCGCTGCCAATATTGAATGGTTTTCGCGTAGTCTTTTTGCTCATACGCATTCATGGCCAATAAATTCAAGGCGGTTGCTTGCTGTGGGTTGAGTTTAAGTGCCATGAGCAGCGGCTGCCTGATTGAATCATTAAACTGTTGTTGATTGGCTAAGTATCTCGATTGGCCTAGCATAGATAATGCTTCCGCATTATCAGGAATCAGCTCAGCAATCACACTAAAGTGAATTGCAGCCTTATCATAGGCCTTGAGAGTGTAAGCTAACCTTGCTGCGAATAAACGATAATCCGGGTTGTCCGATTTGACGTCTAATCGTTTTTCGATATCTTCAAGAAGCTGTGTAGCTTGCTGCTGAAAAACTTCTTGTGAAGGGGATTTTTTAAGCGCAGTCATGGCCTGTTTTATCTTGATATCATCAAGCGCACCGAGTTCACCATAAAGTGGAAATGCAAGAAACGGGGTGAGCAAGAGAAGGCATAATGCAGCTTTTAGCCATGTTGGCGCAGGCTGTGGTTGCTTGATTGATTGGTCTGCGGCTTTAAGTAAGGTTCTTGCTGCTTCTGTTTTAAGAAGAAGGTGATCTTCAGTGTTTAAACGGTTGTTCTTAAGGTCGGCGTCTAGTGCAGAGAGCTGTTCTTTATAAATGCTAACATTTCTCTTTATCCGTTTATCGGAATGTTTGTTGTGACTTTTAACCTGCCTGAACAAGAAGATCCAGGCAAAAAACAAAACCGATAAAAGCACAAAGCCAAGGGATATCAGGCTGAACACCGTAAGAGAAACCTATCATTATTATTTGCAGACATTATGCAAAAAAAAGGCAAATTTTGCTATGGGTGCTCAGGAATTAGATCTCTCTTTTAGGTTTTTGGCTGCGTGTAATTATCATCTGGTTGTGAAATGAGCCTGATCACGATGCGATTGACATAAAACATGATGAAGACAGGCAGTAAAAAACTTGCGGTTAAAAAGATCATTAGCCATAGCGATGAATGGTCAATAAATAGAATTTTGTAGATGTAGTAAATGATGGGGCCAAACACCCCGATAACTGCTAAAGCCAGTAGTACTTTTTGCTGCCAGCTTTTATTGTCATGGAAGATATAAAAGCCTAGGCGAACCAAAAGTACCAGCACAGCTCCAATGACTGCCCAAAGAAAATCAAAGACCTGGAATAAAATAAATGAAAATTCGGCAAGAATAAGAATAGATATGGCAACGGTGAGCAAAGTTTTAATGCGAACAAGTTTTCTGACTATATCTTCTTGCATTTGAAATCCCTTAACGGCGGTTTAGTATTAGTTTAGCAATTTAGTTCGTTTAATAATATTATTCAGTAAATTGATCCAATAGGCTAGGTTTTTATATGGAAAAGCAACTGGTTGAATTAGTTGAGCAGCTTAAAGAAGCATTAGAGGCATCACAGACGCAAGATGAAGAGTTAAACGATCTGGTTGATCAGCTCGATGCTTATATTGATAAAAAAGACCAACCTGACTTTGAGCATGGCGATGATATTCGCGATACCTTACTTATGATAGAATCGCGCTGCTCAGCTAGCCACCCTGTTCTTACTGGTGTTTCGGAGAAACTGGTTGAGATTTTATCAGCTATGGGGATCTGAGAAGCATTAAAGTGGGAGTAAGTATTCATTGATTTTAAATCGATCTGAGTTGGTGGAGGCGATTCTGCCACCAAGAAAAAAAGGCGAACAATGGATTGAATGCCTGCAATTAAAAGGTGGGCTGGTCTTGGTGCTTAGCCAGAAAGGGCTTGCTTTATATCAAGAGGAGAGTGCTATTGATGACCCCTTGGGGCAGGGATTTTTAGGCTGGGTTGATTTGCCTGAGCCCTTTGATTTTAAAGGGGATGCGCCGTGGGTGGACCGTTATCAGGCTGGGTTTGTCGGTTTTAAGGATGGCAAAGCTCTTTTGATTACGCCACAAGGTTTTAGACTCTACCCTGACAAGGGATCAGCATTACACAATGAAGCCTTGATTTGTCAGTTGTCTCTGCCTTAATCCATTTCTCGGACGCCCTCCTAGTGTTATGCCAATAATTCGTAACGTTTTTTATTGGCGATATAGGCATCTTTCACTTCCTGCATGGCAGGCGCATCATAAGGTCTCAGGCTGCTTAAAATGAGAGTCTTTTTGCCAGAGCCTATAACTTTACCATTATCGAAAATATCAAAATACAGGTGCGCATCACCGCGTTTTCCGTCAATCTGTAGTTCCGAATGGGTAAGTGCCGGCACAGCTTCTTTAAATTGCTGAGTTTCAAGACTAAAAGACATGCTTTCATAAATGATCAATGGGCGCTGTGGGTTAATCATTACTGAGTGCTTTTGCATTAAGGGCTCAAGTATTTGAATAAAATTATGGCCCGAAAAGGATACATAGCCTCTGATAAAGGATTCGAGTGCATCGAGCTGTTCGATGTCTGCGATTTTGTGCCCGTCAAAGTGAGTATCAAGGACAGTTTTTTCTTTCTCGTCAA
The DNA here is from genome assembly GCA_929200485.1 of uncultured Gammaproteobacteria bacterium. GTDB lineage: Bacteria > Pseudomonadota > Gammaproteobacteria > Pseudomonadales > DT-91 > CAKMZU01. Next base: position 2,711 of record CAKMZU010000004.1, read on the forward strand.
TAATCTGAATGGATTGATCAGCAGGCGTTAAAAACTTCACTGGCGTGGATTTGCCTACCATTCCTTGAAAGTGAAAATGCATATTCTGGTATAACCCGTGCTTCATTAGCACTAAAGAAAATAAAAGATCGCCAGGAGCACAATAGCGCTTGGCGGTCGGGTCATGAATGGGGTTGAAATCGTTGGCAATTTCCTTTGCGAAACGGCTACCTTGCTCAGGGGTAATAGTGAGTAAGTCGTTTTCTTGTTGAAAAAAAGGGAATAGAAACATGAAAGACTTCCAGGTGACAAATTTTTCTTAACCTTTCATTGTCTAGAAAGCCAAGGTGTTTTGCAAACAAATCGAGTGATTTTAAGGCAGTAGTTCTTATTTAAATGCAACTTTCAATATAATTTTTAATGATTTCAAAGTTATTGTCTGCAGGCTTGCCATTAATTAAATATTGCTTGAATTCCTTAAGGGACATGTCTTTCAGAAAAGGTACATTAGTAGCAGGATGCATGTGTATGTTCAATAAATGATCAAAAAAGTGCAAATAGCGGTGAGGCTCTATTTTATGAATACTAAAACTTAAAAGCAGTTTTTCCATAAAAACAAATGCCTCCTTATCTTTTAGAGCTTGAGTGGCAGGATGAGCAAGAAGAAAAATTGAAAATAAGATACTGATAAATAGTTTCATCGATCAGGCCAAATACAATAAACACATGGTTTCAGTCTTTATTTAAAAGGGAAAGTTCATTTCAGCAGCGTCGTAAGTTGAACTAGTTTCTATCTCCGCTGTATTAATACTTAGATTTTTTGGCATTATTTTTATCGATACCAGGTCATCGGGAACTTCCCCGCTTTTTTATGGACAGAAGAAAATGGGTTTCTCAATGTCACCTATTTAACCAGCTTACCATTGGTCAGTTCAGCGCTTTTGCAGATAGTCACCTCGTTCTTTCCTTGATAAGAAAGGTAAGTCAGCCATACTAAAAGACGCTGAACTTCATCCATTTTTTAAAAAGCTGTCGTTGATTAGTGTGAAGCGCTAAAGAGCGCATTTTAACGACTATGGAACTTTGTTGATGAGTATTTGCCATGTTATTTGATCATGACTATGAAAGTACGAGCGAGTATAGAAAGAAGATTCGTCACTATTATCGTATGGATGAGAATCAAGCGGTTTCAAACCTGATCGATAAAGCTCAGATACCTGCACCTCTGCAATCAAAAATATGGAATCATGCAAGACAATTGGTGGAATATATTCGGCTGGACAGCAAAGGGCAGCGGGGTATTGATGCCTTACTAAATGAATTTTCTCTATCCTCCGAAGAAGGCGTGGTTTTAATGTGTCTGGCCGAGGCGTTATTGCGGGTGCCTGATAAGCAAACTCAGGACGATTTAATTAAAGACAAATTGATTCGTGGTAACTGGGCATCACA
>CAKMZU010000004.1:4148-4767 GCA_929200485.1 uncultured Gammaproteobacteria bacterium
CATTTGTGTAACAGCGATTCGCTATTTGTCAATGCATCTTCCTGGGCGCTATTGCTGACAGGTAAGGTGGCTACTTACAATCGTAATGAGCACGGTGAGCAGTTAAATGTACTCAAAAAAGCGGTGGGTCGCCTGGGGGAACCTGTGATTCGCCGATCGATTAATATCGCCATGCGTATTATGGGTAAACAGTTTGTTACCGGCAAAACGATTGATGAGGCACTTGAGCGTTCTCATGAAGAGGCTTTTGCTGATTATCGTTTTTCTTTTGATATGCTCGGTGAAGGCGCCCGCACGATGGCGGATGCAGAAGTCTATTATCAAAGCTATTTAACCGCTATTCATGCCATAGGAAAAGATGGGCAGGGTCTGGGGGTTGAATCAAGTCCTGGCATTTCTGTCAAATTATCCGCGTTACACCCTCGTTATGAATTTGCTCAATATAATCGTGTCATGAATGAGCTTTTGCCTAAGGTCAAAGCGCTTGCAATGGTTGCTAAGGATTACGATATTGGTTTCACCATTGATGCTGAAGAAGCGGACCGTTTGGATATATCTTTAGATATTATTGAAAAGCTGTTTCTGGATAACGATTTGGATGACTGGGATGGCTTTGGTT
>CAKMZU010000004.1:4777-13331 GCA_929200485.1 uncultured Gammaproteobacteria bacterium
CATATCAAAAACGGGCGCTTCCTGTCATCGAGTGGTTGATCGATTTGACCAAACGCTCGACAAAAAAAATGATGGTTCGGTTGGTGAAAGGGGCTTATTGGGACTCTGAAATTAAATGGTCACAGCAAGCTGGGCTGGAAGATTTCCCGGTTTTTACACGCAAGGCCAGCACAGATTTAAGTTATATTGCCTGCAGTAAATTACTGCTTGATGCGCGAGATACCATTTTTCCACAATTTGCGACCCATAATGCGTTGAGTGCTTCAACGATTCTGGCGTTGTCGGGCGATAATCTTGAAGGGTTTGAATTCCAGCGACTCCATGGTATGGGTGAGTCACTCTATGCCAAGGTCTTGGATGAGACGAAAGTGCCTTGTCGTATTTATGCACCTGTAGGTGTGCATGCAGATTTATTGGCGTATCTTGTTCGTCGATTACTTGAAAATGGCGCAAATTCATCCTTTGTGAATGCCATTCTCGATGAGTCCAAGTCATTGGAGCTGCTGTTGATGAATCCGATGGATTCGATAAAACCACTCAACGATAAAACCAATCCTTATATTCTAAAGCCTTGTGCCCTTTTTGATGATAGGAGAAATTCCACGGGGGCAGATCTAACGGATGTTGAATTTTTAGGCCCATTCCAGAAGCGATTATTAAAGCAAGAGCATGCGTTACTATCAATGGCTGCAAAGAAAAGTAATATGCTTCCGGTAAGAAACCCAGCAAATCACCATGAAGTGATCGGGTTTGTTGAGACATTAACACGCAACCAGCTAACGCTTGCGATTAATCAAGCCGAATGTGCGTGGCCAGACTGGCAGCAATTGACCATGCTTGAGCGAGCTAATTGCCTGATCAATCTTGCTGACCTGCTTGAGAAGCACTCAGATCAGTTGATTGCACTTTGTATAAAAGAAGCCGGCAAAGTGCTTCAAGATGGGATTGATGAAGTGCGTGAGGCGGTGGATTTTTGTCGTTATTATGCCCAAATGGCACAAACCCCTGCATACAAAGATGCGCAATCAAGGGGGGTGGTGTTGTGTATCAGTCCATGGAACTTTCCTTTGGCTATTTTTCTAGGGCAGGTTGCGGCTGCAACTGTGATGGGGAATACGGTGTTGGCCAAGCCTGCCGAGCAGACGTCTTTAATTGCTGAAGTAGCCTTTGAGCTTATGATTCAAGCAGGGTTTCCGCCCAATGTTGTTCAGTTGTTGGTTGCCTCGGGTAATGATGTTGGTGAGGTGGTTGTTCCTGATGCGCGTATTGCAGCGGTCATGTTCACAGGTTCGACTGCTACTGGGCAAACCATCAATCGGCAGTTGGCCCAGCACCTCGGTCACCAGATTCCATTGATTGCTGAAACAGGCGGTCAGAATTGTATGATCGTTGATTCAACGGCATTACTTGAGCAAGTCACTGATGACGTAATTGCATCGGGTTTTCAAAGTGCAGGTCAGCGCTGTTCTGCGCTTAGAGTGTTGTTTGTCCAGGAAGACATCGCTGATAAGGCCATTGAATTAATTTCGGGCGCTATGCAGGAGCTGGTTGTTGCTGATCCGAAGTGGCTTGCTACAGACGTTGGCCCTGTTATTGATGATAAAGCGCTTGCGACGCTTCAAGATCATGTCGATTATCTGGAAGGCCTTGGTGATTCCGCAAAATGTTTATACACCTGTGATGTTGAGGTTTCACATAATTTGCATACGTTTTTTGCGCCACGACTTTATGAAATTAAAGAGATTGGATTGCTGACTCGAGAAGTTTTTGGTCCGGTCGTGCATTTGATTCGTTATAAAGCCGATGCCATGGATGAGGTGATTGAATCGATTAATCGAACAGGCTTTGGTTTGACCATGGGCGCACATACACGGATTGATGACAGAGCGTTGAAGCTGGCTGCAGCCTCAAATGCTGGAAATATTTATATTAACCGAAATATGATCGGTGCGGTTGTTGGTGTTCAACCGTTTGGTGGGCATGGCTTATCGGGTACTGGCCCTAAAGCCGGAGGTCCTCATTACCTGGGTCGATTGATAGCAGATGTTAGGCAGATAGAGGCTAAAGCTGATTGTGAGGTGATGGATGTTGATACCCAGCCATATGCTGATGTTGATGCGTTGTTTTTAACGTCCCGGGAAGTTGGGGAGCACTGGATACACATGCCTTTGGCAGATCGAATCAGTCAGATTCGCATTTTGGCTGCGCAGTTAGCGGATAGTGAAATGGCGCAATCGAGGCATCTGGATGTTGATCAGAGCCTTGAAAAAGTTAATGCGTGTTTAAATGAAGTCAAATCAACCTACGCCCACCCGATGGTTTTACCCGGGCCCACTGGGGAGTCGAATACCTTGCACTTTGCTGCAAGGGGGTGCGTGTTGAATTATGCCTCAACAGAAACGTCTTTTCTGGATTGGATGACATCCCTGTTGGCTTCTGCTGTCCTTGGCAATACAGTGATTACTATCGTGTCGGATGTTTTTTATGATGAGGCAAATGTTTTATTTGATGCTTTCAATCAATCAGGAACAAAGGATCTGATCCAGCTGGCAAAGCGAGAAGACCTGATGGCAATTCTTAAGCATCCGGATTTAAAGGCGGTGGTATTAAGTAGTGAGTGCCGACTGACCAATAGCATCAAGCAAGTATTAGCGGATAGGGATGGACCCATTTTGCCCATGATTAATGCAGCAAGCAGCCGCTTTGTCTCATCCATGCTGGTGGAGAAAACTATCAGCATAGACACGACCGCCTCTGGTGGTAACGCTGCTTTAATGGCAATGGAAGATGATGAGTAATTTTGTTAAAAGGTATTAGGGCTTTTTTTGTTAAAGCCCTAAGAAAATCAAGAAGCAATCCGCTAGGGTTATTTAATAGCAGCGTTTGTGATAATTTCCTGTTCAGATAATGCTCTGTGGTATAACGCTATCTCACCTATTGCCTGGTTCTGTGCCAGCTCGCAGGTTTCGTTATCTTCGTTGTCGGTTTGACATAATGGTTTGGCATGAAGTCCGGCGATGAAGGGTGAGCCTCCGCCATAACCTGAGTTATTCATTGCAGCCATAATAGGGCTGTTTGAAGCAGGCAGCGTTGTTTGACCTGCTTCAACCCCGTCAACATAACCACTCATTCGTTGATTTTCACGATCGATAACCAGCGCAATATGATGCCAGCTGCCTGAAGTTAATGCATCGGTCTGTGTGAAGCTGTAGGCATTGGTGTGCATTAATCGGCTTCTAAAGTTAACTTGAAACGTCAGATCTAAACCCGATTCACCCTCGGTGCATATTTCAAATCCACCATAGCGAAGATAGTTTGCTCTGCTTGAAGATTTCCCTAACAAAAGATATGAGTTGCCATCGCCTGTGACTTTTACCCAGCCCGTGACTGTGAAGCTTTTTTGCCCTGGATCCAGTGCATGACTATGAAGTTGATGCCCTAGTGCATCTTTTGAAAAGTTGCGATCGGCCACTAAGGGAATGGTTACTGCAATGCCTTTGGCGTGGCTAGTAAGTGTGTCACCCAATGCCAAGTCTTCGGATATTTTCTCAAGTCCAATGGCATTAAGTGATTTGCTTAGCATTAACTGATCAGTGATTTGATTGTCGGTGAGTTGTTCAGGTATCCAATGGGCTGTCTGGCTATTGGATACTACCTGAATTTGAACAGGCCCTGTGGTTTTCAATCTGCCATCAGTGACGATATAGGTAAATTGATCACCACCGATAAATCCTTGAGGGGGTGTGTAATGGAAGACACCATTAATAAGGCTCACAGTGCCACCTTCTTTGGTTGTGCTGTCATAATCGCTGATGGAGAGTGAGTCACCGTTGACATCATAATCATTGCCTAACACATCAATTGTCCCCGGCTCATCCTGATAGACGGTTAGGTAGTCTTTAAATGCTGCAGGCAACATGGGGTGTTCAATTGGTGTGACAGGTTGAAATTTTGTGCCAGTCTGAAGACGTCTAAGCGTTTGCCGAGATTGCATGTTGCTCATATGTGGGCCTGGCGCCATGATCTGGTAATCATTGTCCGTTTGTTCATTGTGACCCATCCCCATGTTGTGGCCTATTTCATGGGTATACCCCCAATGAATTGTGAAGTCTGCAACGCAGCCAATCCAGTCGCCGCCTCCCCAGCAATAGCCACCGCCAGCTGGGTCTTGAAAATCAATGGAGAAGTTGGTGCTGTCTTTAGGTGCCGGTCTTGATTGCATGCCGTCGGCTGTGGAGTCGCCATGTTGCTCAACAATGGCTTGCCCCATATCCCAACGAAGTCCTGTTTTTTGCGCCCAAACATAGTCGGTTTCGTTTATATGACCCTCCATCTGAGCCAGCGCATCAAGAAGATTACTATTAGCACGATTGGCAAACTGACTTGCTTCATGAAGGAATCTGACTCTAGAGAGATAGTTATGGAAGTTGCCCTCTGGCTCAGGAACATAAAACTGATTGTTGGTGATTTCTGGAATCGACACATCCATTGAACGATCAAAAGTGGATGTTTCATTATTACCAAGTTTTGTTGAGTCGATATGTTCTTCAACTGAATGGCGGATAAAGGCGATATTTCTGTCACCTCGCCAGAGTGTAAGATGCAGGGTTCCTTTGGCATCAATAACGCCGGTTACAGTTAAAAATGGATCGTTTTCAACAATGCCCCGGTAAGTTCTAGGTTCAGGCATAGGAATGACAGGTTGATATTGCTGCTGACGCCTTGAATCAAAGGTCAGAAATTGAAAGTCAGGCGATCGAACAGAATGCTTTTCGAGTGTTATCTGGTGCTCAATGTCATTATACAGGACACTAATATCCAGCCGCTGAGGTAATGCTTCACCTGCAGTTTTTGTTGGATCGGTAATGACGGTTGGCAGTTCAATTGCGCTTGATGACCAAATTGTTCCTTGAGGTGTTTCGATCGCGACTCTAAAATGATAGGTTTTGCCTGCTGTCAGTCCGTCGATCTCAATAGTATGATCACCTTCGGTAAAAACGTTTACATTCTTATTGAATTGCCAGCCGATATCCGTAGGGCCAGCATCCATTTCGCCATAAAAGATAGTAACAGTGGCGTTATCAACGTTTTGTAATAATTTGAACTCAATCGATGCTGTTGAGTTATCGTTTGCAAAGCCAGATTGAGTTGCTGAACGAATAAATGCTCGCGATGGCATGACCTCGTTATAGGGAACAAGATATTTTCCCGTGAGGAGCATCTTCTCATCCATGTGCTCGCCTTTAAATGCGACAGATAGATGGCTGTCACCACCAATATCCTGATGAATGGCTTCAATATAGTAGTATCGTCCTTTTTCGAGAAAGACATTATCAATATCGGTGCTGTAGTCGTGATACTCTTCAAGGCCAGTCCATCCGGAAATGCTTGCAATCATGCGTGTATTTTCAGGGCTTAAATCATTGCTTAGTTTAACAATGCTTTGATCATCAGATGCCACCCAGAAACGATAGTTGCCCGTGACAGGGACAGTTAAAAAACCGCGGACACGTTGCGTATAACGACTGCCTAAATTATAAGGGCTTTGAAAGTGTGTTAATTTGTTGATGCTGCTCTCAGGCTGTATGAAATCAAACTCTTTGAGGGTTGTTGGGCTTGTGGATGACCAGATCTCCTGAAAAACGCCTTTTTTGGAACCGTCGAACTGATAAATTTGTACGGGGATTTCAGTTGAATGTGTTTGATTGGAAGCTTCAATCTGAAGAGAAACTCGCTTTATGTGGCTAGGTAACACTTTAGTTAACGTTAATTTTCCATCATTAGTCAGTGAAAAATATTCTGCATGGCTACTTGGTTGAATTGTTAGGTTGACCGCTTGAGCATCCGTTGCAGTCACCGAGATTTGACCAACAAACGTGCCTTTATCAGCTAGAGTTGTTAAGCCAAACTGGTAAATTGATCCATTAATAAAAGGCTTGCCTTCCAATATGCTTTCAGTCGTTGCTTTTATGGAGTCAGAAACAGAAGTATTACCCACAAAATCGAGTGCTTCGATCTTCAATTGATAGGTGGTATTAGGAGTTAGATTAGTCAGTTTGGCTTGAGTTTCGTAGGTTGCCAGAGCAAAAATGTTATCAAGGAAGACTCGATACAATACAGGCGGTTGTTCTTGGCTTCCAGTCCATTCTAGTTGCACAGAGGTTGGAGTAGAGTCAAAGACATTGAGTGCAGTCGGTACTTCTGGCGCTGTATAATCGTCAATGCGAACAATTTTTGTTTCAATAATGCCTGACTGGTTGCCACTTTCGTCCTGCGCAATGACTTCAAATCGGTAGTGTTTATTGCCCTCAAGGTCAGTAATTGGCAGCTCAAGATCAGCTGTGCTTGAGAGCAGTTTACCATCAAGTGTCACGATATATTTATCGATGCCTCGATTATCAACAGCCGCTCGCCAACTCAAAATACCGGAAGATTCATTGGTGTCTATCCACTTTAGGTCAATGACAGGGTCAGGTGCAATAAAATCCAGTGGAAGTCTAAGGTGATCATCTCGGATCAGCTGTCGATCAAAGCCAGGTCCTGACCAGGCAACGGATAAATGATCACCGCCGCGAGATTCAGTCATGAGCGCTCTTATAATATAAATGCTATCTTTTTCAAGGTTTAACTTTGTTGATTTCTGCGAAGGCCGCAGATCGTAATTATCTTCATTAACCCATGAACTGACACTGGCAATGGGCTCACCTTCTGCTTCTCCGAGTTTGAACAGATAAAGTTCAGACTCATCATCCGAGGCAATCCAGAATTGATAGTCACCTGAAGCCGGTGGCAGCAGGTATGCTTCCATTTTTTGTCCGTAGTTTGCTCCATAATCAGTGGGTGATTTAAAATGGGTTTCTTTGCTGATATCTGTGGGGCGGTCGGGGAAAATTTCAAGTACTTTTAACGTATTAATGTCTACATTAATGCTGCTATCTGAGTAGACGGCTCTGAAGATGCCCTTCTGATCAATGTTTGATGCAGTTGGTAGGGTGCCGATGATGATCTCAGAAAAGGTTTTGCTGAATCCATCAGAGGCACTGACGGTTAACGCAGAGACTTGTCTTGCCGCAGAGTTCGCTGATTTGTTTAATGTCAACTGTCCTTTATTGGTGATCGAAAATAGTCCGAGATTATCAGTTTCAATGGCAAAGGTGATAGAATCATCATCAGCGTCTGTCGCTGAAAATGTATGAATGACAGAATTGATGGCAAGATCGCTTCGGATCAGAATAGGTTCCGTTCTGGGTTCTATGACTGGGGTGTGGTTGTCTCTTGTTGTTATTGACAACGTGAGTGATTTTGATCGTTTGCCTTCTTTGTTTATGGCGGTGAGGGTATAGGTATACCCTTTGTTTGGTGTTAAGCCTGTGTCAGTGAATGATAATAAGTTACTGGGTAGTGTTTTAACCAGTTTATTGTCTCTTAATATTTCATATTCTTTTGCATCTTTTGAAGCCAGCCAGGAGAGACTGGTCTGGCTTGGTTGGGTGTCGGTTAATTCAAGTTTTGACGGCGGTGTAACCTCTGCTTCTGGGTGAGTTTTTCCGTCTTTATCAGCCACTGAGACGCTATTTTCTATATTATTATTGCAAGCGCTTAGCAATAGTGCGGAAAACAAAAGGCAGAAAATTATTTTTAGCATATCGGCCATTCCTTAAGTAATATAACGCACGGATTGTACTTTTTTCTGTATGTGGCCTACTGGAAAAAAGAGTGTCCCATTTCTCGCTTTTTGTTTGTGTAATATTGCTGAATCCGGTGATCAAAAGATATTAACTAGAGTCTATTAACACGTATGTCAAACACTAAGCTTGAGTAGAGCGGAGAGAAAATGAATCACTCTATGAAGAATAACCATTCTTTTATTTAATCTTACATTTGGCATAGAATATTCTTTTTTACTTAGGGAATTCTATCTTGATTATTGGGCTGTTAACCTCTGCTCTTATTTGGCTTATCGCAGGCCATGCACTGGAAACCATTTTCTTTAAAGCAGGGTTTCGCAATATTCCCTGGTTGGTTTTTTGGCTGCCGGGCATCAATCTTGTGCTGCTGTTATATTTAGCTTTGGCACCTTGGCCAATTGATAGGAATCATCAGGGAGATCAGTCATGACGGGATTTATTATTTTTCTGGCTGTTTATTTACTGATTACCTTTTCAGGTTGGCGGATATTTAAACGGGCAGGATTTCATGGCGCGTATGGGCTACTTTTTTTATTGCCGGCCTTGAATCTAGTCGCGTTAATCTATCTGGCATATAGGGATTGGCCTGTCGTTAAAAATAAGTAGATGCCTGGATGCTTCAGTAGCTGCCTTAAAAATGCACTAAGTTCAACCATTAAACATGAGGGTTCAATAAATCATCGAGCCGAAAGATGATGGCCATTGTCTATTTCAGTTTTTTTAAAATCAGAGGACTTTGAGCCAATCCATATCCCATATCGTCAGATGCTGAGTGATCTAATTCTTCTTTTGTTATGACTACAAAAGAATTTCGGATAAAACCGGTGCCACGGGTATCTAGAAACTTTTTCTCGCAACATGCCAGT
>CAKMZU010000004.1:13341-14573 GCA_929200485.1 uncultured Gammaproteobacteria bacterium
TTATAATCATTTAAAGAAATTAAACCAAGCAATTCTAATAGATGAGGATGCAGGTCAATCGAAAATACGGGTATTTTTTCTTGAGACTTTTTACTTAATCTATTAATGATTTCCTGACTATCCCTACACCTGGCACTGCTTACCACCATATGCTTTTCATCTTCTGTTGGTGTTTTAAATTCATAGCTTGCTCTATCAGTATGCAGTGATTGTTTGAATTCTTGAATGGAGCGTTTGTTAACTTTTTCTGCGAGGTCTTTTGCTAAATCACCTCTTAATTTCCAATGTCCGTTCATTTTAACGAAATCATTAGATACCTCCAACATGATTTTATCGAAGTCTTCAGGATTATTCCTCGCGTCTATCAACGTGTTAAGGTCTTTCCTTGTGAGTTGACGTGAATGTTCATTTCTGGGGATTAATTTATGAATAGATGTATTTTTCTCTACAAAATCTTTTCCTATAGCTGCTGATATGATTACCAAAAATATACTATCACTATTAGCAAAACAATGGCTCACGATTACAATTATCAAGGGAGCAATTGCACTGTAGCAAGACAAATTTTTCATACTAGGTAGCTTATTATCAAACAAAGTTAGTGAACGATGAAAATCACCTGTTATCATAATGCAGCAACAATAACCAATATTGATGCTAGCGTGATAAACTCGAGCTAGTAGGCTGCAAGTTTGATAAAGGGAAGTGTATGATGCACCAAACTTTTTTCATGAGTTCGAAATATTTTTACGCTGACTTTATATGTGAAAATTACATAATTTTTCATATATTTCCTGTGGATTAGGTTTTACTTTAATGATGTTACTTTTTGGATCAGCTCTATAGTTTCTCGATCGTTAGGATTTTCATTAACCCTGTCTCTCTCTTTTAGTGTTAAATCATTTTGGTGAATCCAAAGGTAGTCAGACGTTACAAGGGAAGTGCCTTTTTTATTTTGATACTTAATTCTTCGTGATTCTCGTTCGGTTGGGAATTTCTTAGATGAAAAATAGTTCATAGCTTTTGTAAATAACGTTGGGGTTTCGATGAAAGCAGGTATTTTTTCTTGATTAATGTCATCTGTTTTTTTAAGTTCAGTTAGATTAGCATGGTATGCTGTACTTTCTCTAACCTCATTGGCTTCAAGTTCGCTTGCTTCTTCGATTGTGTAACTTATTTGTTGTTCCTTAAATGTGTTTATTAGGTTTTCACTAAGTTCTTCATTAATTTTT
>CAKMZU010000004.1:14583-28793 GCA_929200485.1 uncultured Gammaproteobacteria bacterium
GAATTTCCATAGCTGGTTTTCGGATGTTGAAGAAAATGTTTCAGATGTTTTACGAGGAATTGTTCTATTTTTGTCAGTCTTAAAAAAATCATCGAACATGGTTTTTACATATTTTTTAGTGGTGATATCCATATCTTCATTCGGTGGTTCAATTTTAATAATTTTTTCAGCTGTCGAGATGTAATTTTTTGTCGTTATTGTGTTGGTTAAAATTAAATAACTCTGTGCATTGCAGTTAAAAAAAACTGTAATTATCATTATTGATAATAAATAATATAAAGTTAAAAAATGTCTCATAATAATACCAATCTTATAACCTTAAAAATGTAAAAATATTTAATAGATAATTTTACGGTATGGAAAAAATTATTTAGTGTTTATGTGGCTTGTTAAATGCGATTTGCATGTATACCAGTAGAGAGGCTGATAGCCAAAAAGTTCATAAGGTTTATGCAATAAATCATTAAGTGTAAGTGGGTGGCCCTGATAAACTCTTTAAGTTTACCTGGCTTTAGGCTGGCTATGGTATTGATGCTGTCTAAACTCTTAAATAGAGGTCTAATTTCAACTGAAATGAAAGGTTAATGAAACTTTAACGTCTTTTTTGTTATCTGATTGATTATACATCTCATGTCGTTTGATATTATGAATATTCTACGTGTGTTGGTTTTTTTTATACTTTTTTTTACTCATGTTTTTCAAGTTTCATTTTCCATGAAAAGTGAGGATGATACGTTTCTTAATTATTACAAGACAATTATGTCAAATAAAATTCCAATCGCAGAACCCCCTCAAATCGATGACGCTTTAATAACAGAGTTTCTCGATAAACAAAGACACCCTTTACTTCATAATTTAGGTACGTATACATGGCCCTATTCAGCATGGATGGATAAGGCATTTAAAAATAAATTAAAAGAGCAACATCAATGCACCAAAGGTTTGGAGATTGCTGCAGGTATGGGCGTTATATCAAAGCTAGTTGCTGAAGCCTATGGTTTTGAAATGACAATTACTGATTCGTTAGAAGAAGATTATAAAGAAAATTACAGGCTAATTGATAGCGAAGAGGATTATTTAGAAAAAGTTAGGAAGCTTACAGCAATTAAAGCAGTTGAAGAATACAGTGAGGATAGTGATTTCTTATTAGGGTGTTACCTACCTTCTAATAATAAAGATATCATCAGTGCATTAGAGTACTGGTCAAAAAAAGATGGTGAAAATAAAAAGCCAATATTAGTTTTAGGTAGAGAGTTTGAGCTGGAAGGCATAGATACAACGCTTAAAAAACTTGGTTACCAAGCGAATACCATCAAAGAATACCGTACACCATTAGCTGCAATAAATAACTTCAGAGAAATTGCCACATTTTATTGCAAAAATAAAAATTGCAATGCATGTATAACAATATTTAATCAATGGTTCGCTTTTGTCAGAAATAAAATTCGTTTATAGAATGATAGTTTACATATTTTGATAACACCCAAAGAGTTTGTTTTATGTAATGTATCTATTTAATTGATTTCAATGACTTAACTGACGCTCAAATTCCATGCTTAATGTTTTTACCCTTCCAGCTTTGGTATTCTCCTGAAAAAAGTCAATGGTATGATGGTTATTATCAACAACGGTTGTTGATCTGCTGTGCTTGAGTTTACCCATGTTAGGTTCTTCGCTTTCCCACTCCATGATCAAAGCATTGCCTTCCTTATGGCCATTATCAAAATTCATTTTCTGACTTCTATTATCGATCCAAAAACCTTCAAATTCGGCTGCTTTATCATTAAAGCCTATGAAGCCAGTGCCTAATAGTGCTTTTTGTCCATTCCTTTCTTTACCGTGAAATTCCTCTTTAAGAAAGTGTGAATCATAGATCAAGGAATTCTCCATTATTGATTCATTCAAATCTTCTTTGCTGTAAGCAGATAATTCTGTGTCTTGAAAAGTTACTTTACCTTTAAATTTTCCTTCCAGCGATCGCAGGAAATCCAGATTTTCATTAGGAGACGCACTAGTAGTTGAGTTCATATTTTTACCTTCAGAAAATGCAGTTTCATTCTGTTAGATTGATAAATATCCAATTAGTTCTCGATCAGGCTCTGAGTTTTGACTGGATTTTAAAAAGTCTCTCTGCGTGTTATATCATTTTCGTATCGTCAGATGAATAGAATGTTCTCGATAAATCACAATCCAATTAACCTGCGGAAGGTGAAAGGTTGGTTAGTTACAGGTTAAATATTCTTGATATGTGTCTTTCTCTTTTGCAAATAAAACGCTGGTAAATTCTGCGCCAAGTTCAAACAAAGCGCGATTTTTAAGTAAGGAGGTCGCCTTGTTGATATCAGGTGAAAAGTATCTGTCCTTGTCATAAAAATCTACCTGTTCTCGCAGAATAGCTTTAGCTTTTTCCAAAGCGGTTGAGCTTTTCATCGGTTTACGGAAATCCAATCCCTGGCAGGCGGCAAGCCATTCAATCGCAAGAATGCCCGTGGTATTTTCATTCATATCCTGAAGACGCCTTGCAGCAAAGGTTGCCATAGAGACATGATCTTCCTGATTCGCAGAAGTAGGCAGGCTATCGATACTCGCTGGATGCGCAAAGGTTTTATTCTCTGAGGCCAGTGCTGCTGAGGTCACCTGAGCGATCATAAAGCCTGAGTTGACACCACCGTTATCGACTAAAAACGCAGGCAGCCCACTTAATTTGCTGTCAATTAATAAGGAAAGGCGCCTTTCACTAATGGCGCCCATCTCACTGATTGCCAAGGCGATATTGTCGGCAACCATGGCGACAGGTTCTGCGTGGAAGTTGCCACCTGAAATGATGTCTGCTGTGTCAGTAAATATCAGAGGATTGTCAGTTACCCCATTGGCTTCAACCAGTAAAATCTCTGCGGCATGACGAAGTTGTTGAAGGCATGCTCCTAACACTTGAGGTTGGCAGCGAAGCGAGTAGGGATCCTGAACTTTGCAGCAGTTACCGTGGCTTTTTTCAATCTCTGATGCGTCAAGCAAATGCCTGAGTGTCGCGGCAACGGTCATTTGGGCATCATGCCCCCTTGCTGCATGGATTCTGTGATCAAAAGGTTTCCGTGACCCATGAGCCGCTTCAACAGATAACGCACCAATAACCAAACTGGACGCCATGAGATTATCAGCTTCAAATAAACCGCGTAATGCCAGTGCTGTCGATACCTGAGTGCCATTCAACAGCGCAAGCCCTTCTTTAGGGTGCAGGGTGATAGGTGCAAGGCCTGCTTTAGAGAGCGCATTGATACCCGAAATGATTTCGCCTTGATAAAAGGCCAGACCTTCACCGAGCAGTATTGCACTCATATGCGCTAAAGGGGCTAAATCGCCTGATGCGCCAACGGATCCTTTCTCTGGGATGCATGGATAAACTTCCGCGTTAAGTAGTGCGATTAAACTATGAATGACCGATAGCCGGATGCCTGAAAAACCCAGTGACAGGGAATTAATTTTTAGCAGCATGATCAGTCGAGTAGTATCTGTATCGAGATATCGGCCTGTGCCGGCGGCATGGGAGAGGACAATACTTTTTTGCAAGGACTCCAGCTCGTTTGCCTCTATGCGAGTATTGGCAAGCAATCCAAAGCCTGTATTAACCCCATAGACTGTCTTGCCATCGGATAAAACATTTTGAATGCAGTGCACGGCTTTGTTGATGGCTTTTTCTGCTGCTGGATCAAGCTTGATAGGAGTCCAGTGTTGATAGAAACTATGGCACTGCTCTAGCGAGAGTGATCCTGGTGTGAGCTGGAAACATGTCATGGGCAATCTCTGAGTTAGTTACAATCTGAGCATTGGCAGATCAAGTTTATTTTCTTTCGCGCATTTCATCGCAATCTCATAGCCTGCATCGGCGTGTCGCATGACGCCTGACGCCGGGTCATTAAATAACACCCGATCAATACGTTGCTGTGCCGCTGTTGAACCATCGCAGACAATGACGACGCCAGCATGTTGGCTAAAACCCATGCCGACGCCGCCGCCATGATGAATGCTAACCCAGGTTGCGCCACCTGCGGTGTTAAGCAGCGCGTTGAGTAAAGGCCAATCCGATACAGCATCCGAGCCATCTAACATGCCTTCTGTTTCTCTGTTAGGGGATGCAACAGATCCGGAATCCAAATGATCACGACCAATCACAACAGGCGCAGATAATTCGCCGCTGTTGACCATTTCATTAAAAGCCAGACCCAGGCGAACGCGATCTTTGATGCCAACCCAGCAGATTCTCGAAGGTAATCCTTGAAACGCAATGCGCTCTTTAGCCATGTCGAGCCAATGGTGCAGGTGCAAATCATCAGGGATAAGTTCTTTGACTTTTTGATCGGTTTTATAAATATCCTCTGGATCTCCTGACAGAGCCACCCAGCGAAAAGGACCAATGCCTTCACAAAAAAGTGGTCGAATATATGCAGGGACAAAACCTGGGTAATCAAAGGCGTGATCGACGCCTTGCTCATAAGCCATTTGACGAATATTGTTACCGTAATCGAATGTGACAGCACCGCGTTTCTGCAGGGTAAGCATGGCGTTGACCTGGTTAGCCATGGACAACTTGGCAGCCTTGATCACGGCTTTCTCGTTAACTTGTCTTTCTTTGGATGCTTTTTCCATGCTCCAGTTCTGAGGCAGGTAGCCGTTGAGAGGATCGTGTGCGCTGGTTTGATCGGTGACAACATCTGGGGTGATCTGTTTTTCAACCAGCTCTGCATAAATATCAGCCGCATTGCCTAACAGACCAATACTTGTAGGTTTGGCTTCTTTTTTAGCCTGCGCCAGCATGGTCAGCGCTTCGTTTAAGGCGGTTGCTTTTTTATCGAGGTAGCGGGTTTTCAAACGAAAATCGATTCGGCTTTCATCGCACTCTACCGCAATTATTGAAAAGCCTGCCATCGTTGCTGCTAAGGGTTGAGCGCCACCCATGCCACCGAGCCCGCCAGTTAAAATCCATTTATGGTTGGGGTTGCCATTGAAGTGCTGTTTTGCCACAGCCACAAAAGTTTCATAAGTTCCCTGAACGATCCCTTGGGAGCCTATATAAATCCAGGAGCCGGCGGTCATTTGCCCGTACATCATCAATCCTGCTTTGTCGAGTTGATGAAAGTGTTCCCACGATGCCCAATGAGGAACCAGATTGGAGTTTGCCAGCAAAACTCTTGGACTGTCAGGGTGGGTTTTAAACACGCCGACAGGCTTGCCACTTTGTATGAGAAGACTTTCATCCTCTTCGAGTCGCTTGAGGGTTTCAATAATAGTGTCGAACGACTCCCAATCTCTTGCTGCGCGCCCAATACCACCATAAACAATCAGGCTTTCGGGATGTTCGGCTACCTCAGGATCAAGATTGTTCATCAGCATGCGCATGGGGGCTTCTGTTAGCCAGCTTTTGGCAGTAATCTGATTGCCACGAGGCGCTGAGATTTTTCTTTGTTTGTCGATACGGATGTCGATACGATTGTCTATGGGTTTTTTTTGCGAGTTGGTCATGATTCGTTGGTCTCCATCGTTGAGAACCTCAGGATTGATTACACAAGTACTATCATCTATTCATCACTGGATAATTGAAAACGATCGGCGGGATGCGTCAGTCGGGCAAAGCTGATCAGTTGGTTGTTACTGTAGGAGTGCCTTACTATTTGCAGGCAAGGTTCGCCGGCTTTCATCGCTAAAAATTCAGCCTGTGTTTCTGAGGCGGTTGTTGCTTGAATGCGATGCCTGGCTTTTTCTAATGGTGCAACAACTGATAAATAATGATTAGTCGTCATTTGAGTGAAGTCCTGTTCAAGAAAGAACGGTACCGCGCAACTATTGACCCAGCGTTCTTCAACTTGAACGGGCAGTTCATCTTCATAATGAATCATCAGGCTATAAAAGGGGAGCGAGTATTGCGCATCAAATAAATGCTGAATATCTCTTGGTGAATCGGTCTGTTTAAGTTCGATGATTGACAACCGATGGTGATGCCCACGGTTCTGGATTTCATCTGCAATATTTTTAATTTCAAGTGTTGATGTGATGGCACTGATATTGGATACAAAAGTGCCTTTGCCATGAACCCGAAAAAGGATCCCCTCATTCACCAGTTGATCAATTGCTTTTCGCGCAGTCATGCGTGAAACCTGATACTGGTCTGATAGCCCATGCTCAGAGAGGATTTTATCGTTGGTCTTGAGTTTTTTTGCCTTGATACTGTCGATGATATCCTTGGCGATTTTTTTCCAGGTTGGTTCGGACATAAAACTTTATACCTTCAAGTTGTCTATACAAGTAGATATTAATAAAGAAAAAAAGTTTATTATTGGTGGGTAAAATTTTTATGGGAGAGTGAAAAAATCTAATGTCTTCCGATGTTCGATTATTAATTCTTGTATAAGGAGTAGCATTTATCCCCAATTTTCGCCCTGAGATTGTTGAAGGCTATTCTAAAAGTGCTGCGATAATTAGAATTACCCTTAATACTAAATCGGATACAACACTTGAGTTGAGTGTTGCAGTGCTTCGTTATCTGTGTTCTTTTTTGTAAATATTTAAACACCGTTGAACTATAGCATTTATTTCTAATCCATAGTTGAGATAGCTTGATGAGTGACAGTTTGAATTTTAATAGATTAAATTTCATGGTTTTCTCTTTTATTTTAAACCCCAAATAAAATTCATTTAATATGAATGGAAATAAAACCAAGTTCATGAATCTATAAGATGTAGAATAAAATGAAGCCTGTTTATCTTTTGTTTTTTTGTCTTTCATATTTTTGTCTTTCATATAATAGTTATAGCGCATGGAGTCTGTTTAGTGTTACAAGCGGGTCTAGTGTATTTAGTATCGCTGGGGGTGCGAGTTTATTAAGTGGAACTAGTGTATTTAGTGTATTAAGTGGAGCTAGTGGTGTTAGCCTGCTGAATGCATATAAAGTATTGAGCGCATTAGGTTTATCCTCAAAATCGAGTGATTATGAAGATCCCAAAGAGATCTCGGAAGATTTAAGAAAATATGTTAATTTTATAGAAAATATACATACATTAAAAAAACATAGAGTCCCTGAATCATGGAACTGGATGGATATTAAATATTCTGATGAGGACTATATGAAATATGCACAAAAAAACATGAATTTAGATCCGTCCTGTAAAGTTACAATTAAAGACAGCTTTCTAAAAGATAAATTTGGCATGGAAACCGTTGCAGATATTGAGACTGCCAGTGATCTCGTAATGGTTCTGAAAGAGCGCGTCGGCAAGAAAAAATTGAATATACTTGATATAAGAGCCGGAAGAGGGTGGTGGGCTCAGGCTATAAAGGAAGTGGATCCTTGCACTACCGTAGTCGCAACTGATGTAAATGGTTACTCACTAGAAAAAGGCAGCTCTCCTGGCTCTTTAACAGAGGTATTAAAAAAAGACTATAAAGAAGCAATCAAGGATTATGGAGGTGATGCAGATGTACTTTTTGCAAACTTTGGGAATTCTGACAATCACCCTGAATTTCTGGAGGCGCTTAAACAATGGCCAGATGATAAACCTATCATTATTGTTTCGGAAAAAATGAAGTCTTCCCATCACTCTGATTTAAACGAGAGTAGTCTATTAATCCCTTATAAGGCTTTATGGGCTCAATACCAAGACCCCAAATCAAATGGTTTACTAAATAACGATGGTTTTTATTTATGCAGCAAAGACGATTTCGTTCATGAGGTTGATGAGTCACCTTGATCTCCAATGAGATTTCATTCGCCTCTCAAATCAAGAATCGACAATTTTTAAAAACTTGCTCAGATTGCCTCTTTAGATTTTTTGACTTTCATTCGTAAAATCATGATATCCTTTGAATAGAAGAAATTTTATCGTTGATTTTGAGGTTTTTTTACCTTGATACTGTCGATAATGTTCTTGCGATTTTTCCAGATTGGCTCCAGCATAAAACTTTTTACCTTCAAGTTGTCTATACAAGTAGATATCGATAAAGAAAAAAAGTTTATTGTTGATGAAAAAAATTTTTTTATTAGAGAATGTCAATATAGCCACCATGTGTCGCCATATAGATGCACCTTTTGGAGCAATTAAAAATGGTGCAATGCTGGTGGAGGATGGGCGAATACAGTGGCTAGGCACAGCAACTGAGCGTGTTAGCAGGAACATTGATTATGGTGAGGTTATTGATGGCGGCGGTTGCTGGGTATTACCGGGATTTATTGATTGCCATACACATCTGATTTATGGCGGGCATCGCGCTAATGAATTTGAAATGCGCATGGCGGGATTGAGTTATGAAGGGATATCAAAAACCGGGGGAGGGATTCAACATACGGTTAATGCGACGCGAAAAGAAAGCTTTGCCATCCTGCAACATAATGCACAAAAGCGGTTGTTGAGACTCTTGAGTGAGGGGGTAACAACGGTTGAAATTAAATCCGGTTATGGGCTTGATTGCGCGAATGAGTTAAAAATGTTAGAAGTTATTCGAGCACTTGATCAGGAGCTGCCTCAGACGCTGTTAGCCACTTGCCTTGCTGCGCATGCCGTGCCCGAGGAATATAAAGCGAATCCTGATGCTTATATTGACTGGCTTGTGAATGACTTTTTGCCGCTAGTCAGTGAACAGAAACTGGCGTCGCACTGTGATGTCTTTTGTGAAACGGTGGGGTTTACTTATCAGCAGTCAAAACGTGTACTTGAATGCGCGAAATCGTTAGGGTTTGCCATCAAAGGCCATGTTGAACAGCTGAGTAATTTAGGTGGCAGCCAACTGGTAGCGGGTCTTAATGGCCTATCCGTTGATCATGTGGAATATCTTGATGAAAAAGGTATTGACTGTCTTAAGCAAAATAAAACAACGCCAGTATTACTCCCATCAGCATTTTATTTTTTGCGTGAAACACAAAAGCCGCCGGTTAAAGCGTTACGAAATGCAGGGGTTGAGTTTGCCATAGCAACTGATTTAAATCCGGGCAGTTCGCCTTGTGGCTCTTTGTTGCTGGCGATGAATATGGCGGCCGTACTTTTTGGCTGCACCGTGGAGGAATGCCTTGCAGGTATTACTCGCGTTGCAGCCAAAGCACTAGGGTTGGAAGAAGAACGGGGGCAGTTGAGAGAAGGCATGGTGGCTGATTTTTCATTGTGGGATATCGATGCGCCTTCCGAGCTGGTTTATGGTATGAACCTGTATTCACCAAGTGCCGTGTATATCAGCGGAAAAAAAGTCAATGGTTAAACCTGCAGAGCCACTCCTGTGGACAGGAAGGACAGACGATGAAGAAAGGGTATTCTCGCCAAGATGGCATCAGCTGATTCAGATGAAAGATGCCGATTCTCTGGACGAATCTATTGATGGAAAGATGGTTCTGGTTGGTTTTTGCAGTGATGAAGGCGTAGTCAGAAATAAAGGACGGGCGGGAGCAAAAGAGGGGCCGGATGCCATCCGAAAGGCTTTGGCGAATTTAGCCGTCGATGAATTTTTTGAGTGTTACGATTTAGGTAATGTTATCAATCATGAAGGGATGGAATCTGCGCAGAGTGAATTATCAAACTTACTCACAAGAATCATTCAGTTAAATGCAACGCCGGTCGTGCTTGGGGGAGGCCACGAGGTCGGTTTTGCATCATTCAAAGGGGTGTTTGATGCATTTTATGGGAAGGGTGAGGAAAGAGAAGGGATGGAGGGAACCTCCCATATTAATCTCGGTGTTATCAATTTTGATGCGCACCTTGACTGCCGTGCTTATCTTGGAGTGGGGTCGTCGGGGACGCCTTTTAGTCAGTCTGCTTTATTAGCAGAGTCGTATAAAAAACAATTTAATTATGCGGTTATAGGATTTAATCCAACGGCAAATACTAGAGGAGTTGTTGAGTTTGCCAAAAACATAAATGCCTTGATGATCAGTGATGTTGAAGCTAATTTGCATTTTTTTGATTCGATTACGTCATCGCTTAAGCAATATTTAGCACCACTAACGCATGTTTATTTGACTGTTTGTCTTGATGTGTTTCATCAATGCTTTGCACCTGGTGTGAGCGCACCATCTGCGATGGGCCTAACGCCAGAATTTGTTATCTATCTGCTGCGCTGGTTGAAAGATCACTGTGCTAAAACCAATAAGCCCATTGTCTTGTTTGATATTGCAGAGATGAACCCCAATTTTGATTGGGATATGCTAACCGCCAAGCTTGCAGGAAGGTTGGTGCATGAGTTTTGTTTACCTGTTCAGTAAAATAACACCCACCCAGCCGAAAAGCAGTAGTGGTAAGGTAATATGAAAAAAAGTCGGGATAATGGTGTCTTTAAAATGGTCGTGCTGGTTATCAGCGTTTAGGCTCATGCTGGGCGCAAGCGTCGTTTCAGAAACGGGTGAGCAGGCATCACCTAAAGCGCCAGCGGTTGCAATCAGAGTAACTATGGCAATGGGTTCAAGTTGCATTTCAAGGGTAATAGGTACAAAAACGGAGGCAATGATCGGGACGGTAGAAAAGGATGAGCCAATGCCTAACGTTATTACTAAACCTGTAATCAGGATGGAGAAAATAGCAAGATATTCGTGACCCTTAAATGTTGCGGCTAATGTTTTGGCCAAGGGTAAAATCTCACCTGAGTCTGCCAGTATGGCGGCAAACCCCTGAGCTGCAATCATAATAAACGCAATGCTGGCCATCATCTTTAACCCAAGCATAAAAATATCATCAGATTCTTTGACGTTGATTACCCCTGTTACGATAAAAAGACTAAAACCAATCAAAGAACCAACGATCATAGAGCCGGTAATGACTTGCAAAGTTAAGGCGGTGAGTATGGCAGTAAAGGTGATCAACAGATTCCTTTGTGACGGACGGGTTGTGTGAGGGTGGATGGTTTTAATGTGGACTTTTTCTAATGGATAATTGCGAGGTTTTCGGTAACTGACGAAAACCGCGAAGGCGAGGCCTGTAATCATACCTAAGGCTGGCATCCACATGGCTTTATAAATAGAGATGTTGTGGGTCTTAACCCCTTGAATATTCAAGTTATTGTAGAGAATCTCATTGATATAAATATTGCCAAACCCTATAGGTAGCGTCATATATGGAATGACAAGACCACAGCAAATACAGCAGGCCACTGCGCGTCGATCTAGCTGATAGTTCGACATCAAAAAAAGCATGACAGGAATCATTAAAGGAATGAAGGCAACATGAATGGGGAGAATGTTTTGTGATATTAATGCAGCGATTAACACGATGAAAAGGATGATGAATTCAGGTTGGCGTGCCTGCTTGATGATAGGGCTTTGAGATAAATTTTCACAAGCCCATGAAGGAATACCAGACTTTGCAAGCCCTGCGGCAAATGCACCAAGGCAGCCATAGTTTAAAGCGATGACCGCGCCGTTTTTGACACCATGGTTGAAGCTTGAGATGGTTTCTACAACGGTCAAACCCGCTAATTGGCCTGCAACAAGCGAAGCCAGTACAATCGATAGAACAATGGGTGACTTGAAAAAGCTGAGTAAAATAAGAAGCCCGATGGAACCAAATACTGTAATCATGATTGTTTCTCGATGGCAGCTGGCATTAGATGAATATCAGTAAGTAGGCAGGTAGAGAGGTTTGATTTGGTGACTAGTTAAACTGATGTACAAATACAACCCACTGAGAATAAGTTGGCGGATAGCTTGGAAGACAGCGGCATCTCTCCGTTACAATGTTGAATTTGTTGAGTTTAAGCACTATTTTACATTAAGGTCTTGGCACGAGTTAATTTTCATGCCATTGATTCACTCGTTTTTTACCTGTTGATATAGAGTGGGTGAGGTTGAAATTGTTCAAAATATAATGGATTATATTTTTGCTTGTTATTTTTTATAAAAAAATATGTGTTCGATAAGCATCCGTCAGAAAACAGTTTGACCAATAAATTTTAAAGTCTCATTCTTCTCGCTCAAAGATATTCATACGTTTGATTCGTATTCGTATATAAGCGGTTGGGATTCATTTTCTTGGGCGCCTTGTTCTTTGTCGGGAGGGGAGATATTCAGTAATGTTTTTGAAAATTTCTCATTCAGGAATGCTTCTGGATCATCAGAGTCTTCAGCCTCTAGAATAACTTTGTCAAGAAGTTTGACGACCTTTTTTACTGCATCATCAGTGCATAATTTATTTAGTTGAAAATCAGGTGATAGTGATGCTGCATACTTATAAGCTGCCATGCTTTCAATCTGTTCCAGGCACTCTTTTTTTTCTGTTAATTGTTCATATAAGTATCGATTGCGAAGAGAAATTCTTCGATAAAAGAAATAGGGCATAAATTCAGCGCAGAGAGAGCAACAGTTCTTTTTTCTTAAATGTGGGCATTCTTCGATTTCTTCAATGAACTTCAATTTTGCTGATTTAATTTTGTCCATTAAGAGTATATTTTCAACTGATTCCATCTCGATTCCTTGTGTGGAAATTGCTGACATAGATGCTGACATAGAATAGAAAAATAAACTCAAAATGAAAAGTTGTCTCATGTTTCATACAAAAATATAGATTGTTAATGTTAGTCATTCAATTTTTGTTTTTGTTCACTCGACAAATCCTATCTTGAATAAAAACACGTCAAATTAGTATCAAATTCTGGTGGCTTCATCTTTAAGTGGTAAGATTTTAATGAGAGAATTGCTGAAAAAAAGGAGGCAGTGTATGCGTTAATCTGCAGACTAAAACCCTCTGGAATTCATCAGAGCTTCTCAAATTTCATGTTCATCGGTCTTTCGGTATCATAGGCAAAAACGGGAGAGGCTCATGCAACTAGAAGAACAAGAATTTATTAAGGCAACGGATGAAGCTGTCTATCAGGCATTAACCGATTTAACGCATTACAATGATTGGAATCCTTGGGTGATTGATTGCCCTGAAGGGCTAGTGGATGAAGGCAAGCTTACCGAAGTGACCGTTAAATTGGGTAAAAAAACCATGAAGGTTAAGCATAAGATTGTGACCCTTCAGCCGAATTCACGTTTTGTCTGGTGCGATACCGGCTGGTTTACTTTGTTTGCTTTTGGGCAACGGGAGAGAACCATTGAGCCATGGGAAGGTGGTGTCAATTATCAAGTGACACTTAAAGTAACAGGTGTTTTAGCCTTTCTCGCACAGTGGTTGTATAAGAAAGATTTGATAGTGGGGTTGAGAGCTGAAAGTCAGGCACTTAAACGTTATTGTGAAGAAAAATCACACCATCAATAACGCTTTAGGTTATTCAGGGTCAGCAGAGCATCGTGCTCTGTGTCAGAAATCACCCTAATAAGTTATATCTATTGAATCATAATTAGGAGTCCTTCGACGGATTGAGTATGAACCTAAGAAGATAATTCTTTCATTCTGAATTCGTAGTGTGGTGATTTCGAAAAAGTCAGCTTAGGCTGAATTTACTTTAGTTTGAGTTCAAATTGCGATTTTCTTTCACTGTAACGATCAACAAGAAAATCTTTATGGTCGCGGGTTAGATAAGTAAAGCGCATTAATTCTTCCATCACATCAATGATGCGGTCTTTATAGGGCGAGTCTTTCATCGTGCCATCATCGTTAAATTCTTGATAAGCTTTTGCAACCGAAGATTGGTTGGGTATGGTCAACATACGCATCCATCGCCCTAACACACGCATATTGTTGATGGCATTAAAGCTTTGAGAACCGCCTGTGACTTGCATAATCGCCAGTGTTTTTCCCTGTGTTGGGCGCACAGCGCCAATGGATAATGGGATCCAGTCAATTTGGGTTTTTAATAGCCCTGACATATTGCCGTGAATTTCAGGTGATGACCAAACCTGTCCTTCAGACCATTGCATTAGTTCGCGTAGTTCCTGCACTTTAGGGTGCCCGCTTGAAATATCACCATCATACAGGGGTAGGCCTTTTGGATTAAAGCATTTGATGTCTGCACCCATTTTTTTAAGCGATCTTGCTGCTTCTTCTGCTGCGAGTCGACTAAAAGATCTCTCCCTGAGAGAACCATAGAGCATCAGTATTCTAGCCGAATGACTGCTGACAGGTTGTGATGGATTTAGGACATTAAATTGCTCGTATTCATAGCGTTCAAAAGAGTCAGTCATTGGTTTGCCTTGGCGATTGTCTGCTATGCGCTAAGTTTTTCATTTTTCATTAAGTTAATCAACTTTTGCCGTTTTATTCAAAATATTACAATTATTTTAAAAGTGGTCTGTTGACGTCTAAAC